>JASKZU010000219.1 GCA_030147455.1 Planococcus sp. (in: firmicutes)
CAAACGTGACTGCGACTCCTTTTTTACCTGCACGGCCAGTACGGCCGATACGGTGAACATAGCTTTCTGGATCTTGAGGAATATCAAAGTTGTATACATGAGATACGCCTGAGATATCAAGTCCGCGTGCAGCTACATCTGTTGCTACCAAAATATCGATTTTGCCTGCTTTAAACTGCTTCAAAACCGACATGCGTTTTGCTTGGCTAAGATCGCCGTGAATTCCTTCAGCCAGGTAACCGCGGATATTCAACGCTTTCGCCAATTCGTCAACACGGCGCTTTGTACGGCCAAAGACGATAGCTAGTTCAGGCTGTTGTACGTTTACAAGGCGTGAAAGAACATCGAATTTTTCGCGCTCTACGGATTTAACGTAGAATTGCTCAATGTTTTCAACTGTCATTTCTTTCGACTTGATCTTAACGACTTCTGGAGTCTTCATGAATTTCTCTGCAATGCGACGGATAGCATCCGGCATAGTTGCTGAGAACAACAATGTCTGGCGTGTTTCAGGAACACTTGACATGATTGTCTGGATGTCTTCGATAAAGCCCATGTTCAACATTTCGTCTGCTTCGTCAAGGATCAATGTGTTTACGTTGTCCAATTTAAGCGTGCGGCGGTTGATATGGTCCAAAAGACGTCCTGGCGTACCAACAATAATTTGCGGGCGGTTTTTAAGCGCACGGATTTGGCGGCCGATTTCTTGTCCGCCGTAGACGGAAAGAATGCGAACGTTTTTGTCCTGCCCGAGTCTGTAGAGCTCTTCAGAAACCTGAATCGCCAATTCACGAGTTGGTGCAATGACCAATCCCTGTACATTTCCATCTTTAGTGTCGATCTTTTCGATCAACGGAATACCGAAAGCAGTGGTTTTACCAGTACCTGTTTGTGCCTGGCCGATGATGTCCTTGCCTTCCATACCAAGACGGATAGTACCTTCCTGGATTGGTGTTGCTTCTTCAAACCCCATGCGTCGTACGGACTTTAAAGTTGTTTCGCTGATATTTAACTCTGAAAATTTAACCAAATTTTTTCAATCTCCTTTTGTCTTCATCTTATTTACAAATGGTACACATTTTAGATGAATTCGTGACAAGGTCGAGCCTTTTATGAGGAACTTTCACGTCGAAAATCATGCTCTGGAGTTTTAAGTCAGAGGGGATGTGTGAACAGGAAAAGCTCGGTCGTTGCCGAGCGGTCTGCCCAGCGGGGGTTTTACCGCCCCAGTAAGTAGAACAAACCGTTTATGCTCAAAAAAAACCTCTTCACAGGGGAAGAGTGTCTCAAAAATGTATCCATTGCTCTAAACAGAATAACACGCTTTGCCAGGACATGCAATTGTTATACAAAGGTTCCAATAATCAGTTTACTGTCGCCCCTGCATGAATTGCAGCACTTGCGTAAACCAGTCGGCCGAATCCTCGCTGTAGCAAATGAGGTGCCTGCCGGTCTCTGAACGGTACAGGTGTTTTTCCGAAGAACCTAGTTGATCGTAAATAAACTGTGCAGCTGTCGGTGGAACTACGCCGTCTTTATTCCCTTGCACGATAAAGACGGGCAGCTTGATGGCGGCATAATACGGCTGCACCATCTTGACGACACGCAAAAATTGAATGGCCGAACGAATCGGTGTTTGGCGAAATTTGTATTCGTACAAATGATAGCCGGCGTTTTTATTGATCCGTCCACTCGCCATGTCTTTTAAAGCGATTCGGACTTCTTCTGCCATTTGGGCTGTGCTGATGTATTTTACGGCGGCACTCAACAACACCAGGCGGTCGATTTTATAGCGCATCGACAGATACAGTGCGATCAGCCCGCCCATCGAAAAGCCGACGATGATCACACGGTCTGTCCGTACTTTCAGGCGCTTCAGGGCAAGCTCGGCCTCCATCATCCACATTTCGGCGCTTTGTCCGTGCAGCTCCAGTATCTTGCCGTGTCCCGGCAAAGTTGGCGTTTCAATGATCCAATCGGTTTGTTCACTTAAAAAATCGGCGAACGGTTCTATTTCGAACGGTCCGCCGGTAAATCCATGTATGCACAAAACGCCTGTTTTCATTGTGCCGCAAACGGCTCGATGACTTTCTCCAACGCCATGCCGCGTGATCCTTTAACCAGCACTGCCGAATCTTTGCTGAGGTTTTTCTTCAATAAATCAACAATCGGCCCGTAGTCTTCCTCGCTCCACAGCAACTTTCCTTCATAAGACGAAACCAATTGGTCGTAAAGCCACTTCATTCGAGGGCCATACAAGCATACACCGGCAAGTTCCGGCCCGATTGAATGCTTCAGTTCTTCATGAAACTGCTGCTCGTCTTCTCCGAGTTCAAGCATATCTCCGAGCACTGCCCATTTTTCTTCTTTCATCGTTGTCTCACGGATGAAATTCAATGCAGCTTTTGTAGAAGTCGGTGCCGCATTGTATGCGTCGTTAATGAAAACAGCACCGTTCGAAGCAGGCACCAGCTGCATGCGCATGTCCGTAAGCGCCGCATTTGTCAGCGAGCGGCGAATTTCCGCCTCTGTCAGCCCTGCTTCAAGCGCAATCAAAATGGCCGGCAGCGTATTTTTCACTTGGTGCTCGCCAAGCACCGGAATGGCGAATGCCGCGTCAATGATGCCGTTGACAAGAAAGCTGCTGCCATCTTCGGTTGCTTTGATGTCTGTGACGCTCAGTTCATTGTCCGGTCCAAAACCGAATGATACCGCTTGTGTAAAATCTTCGACAAATGGCTGCAGCAGCGGCTCATCGCCATCATAAAACAGTTTGCCATGCGGCTCGAGCCCGGCAACGATTTCAAACTTCGCTTCTGCAATGCCTTCTCTAGAACCCAGATCTTGCATATGCGCTTCGCCAATATTGGTGATTACCGCATAGTCAGGACGTGCAAGTTCCGACAAAAATTGAATCTGCCCAAAACCGCTCATGCCCATTTCAAGAACTGCGTATTTTGTATCTTCATCCAATGACAGAATCGTAAGCGGCAGCCCCAGTTCGTTATTGAAGTTGCCTTGTGTTTTTTGCACCTTGTAATAAGGCTTTAGCACACTTGCCACGAGATCTTTGGTAGACGTCTTGCCGTTTGATCCGGTAATGCCGATAAACGTCGCTTTTAATTCATCGCGGTAAGCGCGCGCCATTTCCTGGAGCGCCTTTTCACAGTCCTCGACAAACAAGAGCGGCAAATCCGCCGGCGGGTTCGGTTCATCCTGCTGCCATAACGATACAGCAGCCCCTGCTTCGATTGCCTGGCGGACATATTTATGCCCATTGGTATTTTCGCCGCGGAACGGAATGAACAAATCGCCCGGTTTTAGCGTTAGTGTATTGATTGACACGCCAGTCACTTCAATTCCCTTTACCGTTGCTTTGATGTCCAGCCATTCGGCTATTTGTTCAATCGCTTTTTTCATAGGTTCTCCCCACTCAATCCATTTTGAATTGCAGTAATTGTTTTTCTTCGTAGCGTTCAAGCGCAAGCGCAATCAGTTTTTCGATCAGTTCCGGATAATCCACACCGGTATGCTGCCAAAGCAGCGGGAACATGCTGTAAGGCGTAAAACCTGGCAACGTGTTGACTTCGTTGATGATGATTTGTTCGTCTTCGGTCACGAAAAAGTCTGCGCGCACCAGTCCCGAGCAATCCAAAATCTTAAACGCCTTTTTGGAGGCATCGACCAATCGGGCATATACTTCTTCCGACAACTCAGCCGGAATGACCATGGCTGTATCGCCATCTTT
>JASKZU010000249.1 GCA_030147455.1 Planococcus sp. (in: firmicutes)
TAAAGATGGGGAAATCGGTCGAAGCGAAAGACGGTTATATGGCCGGTACGGACGAAGAGCGGCTGGCAGACCTTCACGCCATGTTTGAAGATCCAGAAGTAAACGGCATTATTTGCGCCGGCGGAGGATACGGTGCTGCCCGCTATGCAGACCGCATTGATTACGAAATGATCAAAGAAAATCCGAAAGTGTTCTGGGGTTATTCAGATATCACCTATTTACATAATGCACTTGGCATGTACGCTGACTTAGTCACGTTCCACGGGCCGATGCTTGCTTCGGATGTTGGGAAACCTGAATTCCATGAGCGCAGCGCCCGCATGTTTGGCCAATTGTTTAACCCATTTGAACTCCATTACGATGAAACTGTTTCGCCGCTGGAAACGGTAGCTGGCGGTATGGGCGACGGTGAACTGGTCGGCGGCAATTTATCACTAATCCGCGGCGGCATCGGAACGAAATTTGAACTGGATACAGCCGGTAAAATTCTATTGATTGAAGACATCGGGGAAGAGCCCTACCAAGTCGACGAAATGCTCAACCAGCTGAAGATGGCACGCAAGTTTGAGCAAGTGGCGGGAATCGTGATCGGCGACTTTAAAAACTCAGATCCGAAAAAGCCTGAAAAATCATGGACGCTCAGCCAAGTGTTTGAAGATTATTTTGGTGAAATGAACATTCCGGTCGTTAAAGGTTTTAAAATCGGCCACTGCGAACCCCATTTTTCTGTTCCGCTCGGTGTTCGAGCGCGGCTTGACGGAGATGCAAAAACACTGACGGTCTTGCCGGGGGTCGAATAAAATGGCGGCGCTGACTTCTTGCGACACGTACTGGATTTCGGTTCCACTGAACAAAACGTTCAAAACGGCGCGGAGAACGGTCGAAGCAGCTGAAGCCCTCATTGTTTACTTGCAAACAGAAGACGGGCGTTCCGGTTTTTGAGAAGCGCCGCCGACCCATTTCATTACGGGTGATACGCTTACTGGCATTGAGTAGGCGATTTGATGGATTTCAGCCATTTAAAAGGCAAGGATAGTTGCCGCTTCACCCCTATACACAAGCGCTTTTATCCGCCATCCCAATTCCTGATCCGGACATTGAAGAAGCACACGAACGGGTGATTTTAGAGGTCGAGCTGCCAAGCCTGATCAATCCGCCGAGCGGGTGTATTCCGGACTCGCTGTCCATATGCCATGCCGATTTGTGCAGGGAAAAAGCCGGCATGGCAGGAAAAAGAAGCTGGACATTTTGCAGCTTGCCATTTATACGAGTGATGGATAACAAGTGAAATGACCGTGAATTTGTGCTATAATAAACAGATAATGTTTTCATTATAGAGAGGCGTGGATAACGATGGCATTTCAACCACATGAAAAAGAAGTATCGGAATTTGTAGCGGCCCGCAAAATCGGCGAATGGATTTCATTCACCCGCAACGGCGTCGACGTGAACGGTACTATCTTCAAAATTATGGACAACTCAGTAATTGTTGAGATTTCACCTGAGGACGCCAAAGAAATTGGCGCTGCTTCCAACATGACTGTCATTTCACATAAGAAATATAAGATCGTTGCCGATCAATAAAGTGAAACATTCTTTCCTCTCCGCTGCTGCGGGGAGGTTTTTTTACGTTTTTCCTGGATTTTGGGGAAATCTATTCCAGTTGGCATAATATCTATGCCATTCGGCTCAAAGCCGCTAAAAATTGAAAATTGTGGCAGGGAATTCGTTTCAAAGCGTTTGGTTTTTTGGTAAAGTAAAATTAAGCAGAACGCCACTTGCCTGAAAGGACTAAAGCGCATGATATCAGACTTTAAATTTTGGCATTTTTTCTTTAACCAGGGCCAACTTATACATAATCTAAGGCAAACAGAAATGAGGCATATCAACAAGCGGATCGCTGTTATTCTGGCGCTTGGCTGGCTGGTGTTTGCGTTGCCTGAAATTTGGGGCATGAATACCGGATCGCTGACGCCGCTGCTCGCTGCAGGCATGTTTGATGCCTATACGCTGGCCAGATGGACATCGCTTGCGGGCGTGCTGTTGTGGGCCGGTTTGTACTTGAGCTTCCACTTGTATATTGCCGCGTTTCTTTACAGCCGGATCATTGGCATTCCTTGGAAAGCGATGCTTGTTATGCAGGCGTACGTCACTTCGTTATTGATACTCGAAAAAGGGTTGATTTTCGGCGTGTTTGCATGGAATGGGTTCTCGATGGCATTTTCGCCGTTTTCATTCGGGCCGATTGCCGTGTCGTTTTTAGATAATTCCTATCTCATTTACTTTTTCAATCAATTGACGCTGTTCACTTCGTTGATCATCGCCATTCAATACCGGTTCATTAAGAACTTTTCGCGTGTATCGCCAGCGGTCATTTTATTGTCGCTGATTGTCATCCATGTGCTGTCGGCTTTGTTTGTCGCATTGTTCAGCTTGCTGCCGCTCGATGACATGATTCGTGACTTTATGCAAGGAGGGTCCATTTTATGAACCGTTTCTTCTTTGTAGGCTTATCGATTGCCGTTGTGGCATTTTTAACATCGAACTTTCTTTTGCTGTTCGGCGAAAAAAGCATTATCTCCAAAAACCTCTATGTGAGTGAATATGAGCAAACGTTTACCCATTCCTATGCAGAAACACTTCCAAAAGAAGCCGTGACGGCTCCTCAGGACACTGTAGAGATCTATGTCCAAGACAATGAAGCTCTTGAGCAATGGCTTGTAAAAGAAGGAGATGCCGTGACGGCTGGTGCAGAATTGGCCCGGCTGAACGAAAGTGAATCCGAAGAACAGCGGACTTTATGGGAATCCGAACGAACGGCGCTTCAATCAGAGCGCAGCGAAGTGCAGTCGTCGCTTCAGGAATTGCTGCAGGCGCGCACGTCTCAAAACAGCAGCGTCTCGGAAGACCGCAGCGACAGCAATACATATCCGGGCATCGGGGATCTTGAAGAAGAACTGCGCATGGACGTGAATGTATCGGTCGGTATAGAAGTGCCGGAAGACGGCGCCTATGCTTCTGGGATTGCGCAAGCCCAGCAGCGGCTGGCCTCGATCGACTCAGAGCTTGCAGTGGTGGATGCACAGCTGGCACAAAGCGTCGGCAATCCCGCATTGATCAGTCCGGTGGAAGGAATAGTCGCCAACATTAACCGTGACAGCACGCCGGTCAGCATTGAAATCTATAACAGCGAACGCGAGTTTGTCACTTATTTGCTTGAAGATGAATGGCATGATGTGGAACAGGCAGACCGTGTGCTGATTCAAGCGCCAGGCATCCAATCAGCAATCCCGGCAACTGTCAGCAGCGTTTCTGAAATGCCTGCGACTGACTCCCAATGGTTCCAGGCTTACCGGGAGCTCGGGCGAATCGACCAAAACAACCCGATTGCTTTTTATGAAGTACGCATGACGCCGGAAACGCCGCTTCAATCGGCGATGCCGTTCGGCAGCAACGTGAATGCGGACATCACGCTCAATGAAGCGCAGGATGCGGTCGCCCTTCGGGACAAGTGGATTTACGATGCAGATGAAGCGAATGGCACCGCTTATGTGTTGAATATTGATGGACGACCGGATGCGGTTCCTGTAGAAATCGATTTTGCTCAGCACGGCCGCACCGTCCTGTCTTCTGGACTGGAAGCGGGCGAACTGACCATCAACGAAGAAAAATTGCACGATTATCCCGGCAGGCCAAGGCTATTCATGCCGTTCCCAAGCCGCCAGCCAGATTATAATTATGCCAAGAATACCGATTGGCGCGCCTATATCGAATACTTGCTGGCGCGCTGATTCCGCTTCTCCGGTCCCATGGGCCGGAGTTTTTTTGTTCGTTTTTTCATCAGCAATGCTGTTAGGCAGAAAAGCTGCAAACAGAGAACTTAAAATAACAGCGCCCATAGTGTACGATAGACACAGAACAAACAGTATTGCGAACGGAGTGGAATTCAGCATGAACGAAACGGATTGGCGTTTCCGCGTGGCGCACCGGGAAGCTTGGATCGGTGTTGGCCTTGCGCTTTTTAACTTTGTCTGGTGGTTTGCCTTTGCCTATGGCCTTGGCTCGCGCCCGGTTGAGGAATATACATATATTTTCGGCTTGCCCGACTGGTTTTTCTTTAGCTGCATTGTCGGCTTTCTCGTGATGGCGGTGCTGGTAACCGTCATTGTGCATTTCTTTTTTGTCGAAGTGCCGTTTGAAGAAGAACAGGAGGAAAGCGCATGAATTACGAAGTGCTTGTTCCGATGGTTGCTTTTTTGGCCGTCATTTTCCTGATCGGCTATTGGTCCAGTAAAAAACTGGCCGGTTCCTCTAATTTCATCAATGATTATTTTTTGGGCGGCCGTGAACTTGGCGGCTTTGTCCTCGCCATGACGATGGTCGCTACATACGGCAGCGCTTCAAGTTTTCTCGGCGGCCCGGGAACTGCCTACACGATGGGCTTTGGGTGGGTGCTGCTTGCGATGGCGCAGGTGGTGACCGGCTATTTTGTGCTGATGATTCTCGGCAAGAAATACGCCATCATGGCCCGCCGCTATGAAGCTGTGACGATGATCGACTTTTTAAAGGCGCGCTACGGCAGCAAGGCTGTAGTATTGCTGTCGGCTTTCAGCATCATTGTCTTTTTATTTTCCGCGATGGCTGCCCAGTGGATCGGCGGCGCGAGGCTGGTCGAATCATTGACCGGCCTCAGCTATCAATCGGCGCTGTTTTTGTTTGCTGTCAGCGTTCTCGTATACGTAACCATTGGCGGGTTCCGGGCTGTGGCATTGACTGATGCGGTGCAAGGTGCAGTGATGCTGATCGGGACATTGGTTCTGTTGATTGCCGTCATCATCTCAGGCGGCGGAATCTCTGCCATCGTCCAGGATTTGGTGAATGAAAACCCGAATCTGGTGACGCCTTACGGGGCGGAGGGCAATCTTGGGATGGCATATGTTTCGTCATTTTGGATTTTGGTCGGCGTCGGCGTTGTCGGACTTCCGCAAATCGCCGTACGGGCCATGTCGTATAAAAATGCCCGCTCTATGCACCGCGCGCTTATTATTGGCACGCTCGTCACAGGTTTTATTATGCTCAACATGCATTTGATCGGCGTTTTTGCCCGTCCGATTCTGCCGGGGATCGAAGTGGGCGACAAAGTCATTCCATTGATTGCGCTCGAGACCCTGCCGCCGTGGGTGGCGGGCATCGTATTAGCGGCTCCGATGGCGGCCATCATGTCGACAGTGGATTCGCTGCTCCTGCTGGTCAGTTCATCGATCGTTAAGGACGTTTATTTAAACTATGTTCGGCCGGATGCCGGCGTAAAAGCGGTCAAGCGCATGTCGTTTGGCGTAACGGGCATACTGGGAACCATCGTATTCCTGCTTGCACTGGATCCGCCTGATTTATTGATTTTCCTGAATTTGTTCGCATTCGGCGGACTGGAAGCAGCATTCATTTGGCCGATTGTGCTTGGGCTCTATTGGAAATGGGGCAATGCGCACGGGGCTATCGCCAGCATGATTACGGGAATCTCCAGTTACATCGCCTTGCATTTCTATAATGCCGCGAATGGCAATTTATTCGATGTGCATACGGTTACTGTACCGGTTATATTGTCGCTAGTTGCCTATATTGCTTTTAGTTTGCTTATCAACCGAAAAGCATATAATTATCATGCAGTTCTATACAGAAAGCAAAAAAAGGCGTAGAATAGACTGTTATATTCGCAACAATGGAAAGAAGGGTTATTTTTTTGGCACCATGGAAAGTTTATGGAATTTTAACATCAGTCATGGTCGTATGGGGATTCAACCTGGCATCGGTTAAGTATTTGCTCGAATGGATCGATCCGGTCACGCTGACGGCATTTCGAATCCTGCTCGCAGGACTGACCGTGCTCGTTATTTTACTGATGGTCGGCATGCTGCGTTTTCCAAAGCGCAGCGAATGGAAATATATCGTACTGGGTGCTTTGCTGAACGTCGTGACGCATCATTATTTTCTGTCCCAAGGATTGGCTATTACTTCCGGGACGAACGCCGGGTTGATTTTGGGAACAGGGCCGATGCTAACGGCGGTTCTTGTATCGCTCATCATGCGCTATATACCGACGCGTCTTCAATGGTTCGGTGTTTTTGTCGGGTTTGCCGGCGTAACGACGACTGTCATGGTCGGCGGGGATGCAGCGACCGGATTCAATTTAGGTGACATATTGGTCTTTATCTCGATTTTGGCACAAGTCTTCAGTTATATTGTTATCGCCAAGGCGGCGCGCATGATAGACCCGCGCTTGCTGACCGGCTATATGCTCGTCGTCGGTGCAGCTGTGCTGTTCGTTATTGCGCTCATTCAAGAGCCGGGAGAAATCGCTTCGTTCGCAGCTGTTCCGTTAGCGTTTTGGCTTGCTTTCCTGTTTTCAGCCATGCTTGGCACAGCAGTCGGGCATATGCTTTACAACTATTCGATCGGTCAGGCCGGGCCGACAAAAGCGGCCATTTTTATGAATTTGAATACATTGTTTTCGTTGATAGCAGCAAGCCTGATTCTGGGCGAAACGATAACATTCGGGCATTTGATCGGGTTGGTGCTGATTGTCATCGGCGTCTTATTCGGATCGGGTGCTGCGGAAGATTTGCTGAAAAAACGCAGAAAACGGCTCTCTGTATGAGCCGTTTTTTCTATAGCGATGATGAAAGGAGACTTCTCATATGGCACCTATATGGGGAACACCTGAAAAGCTGCGTGAGTTGACTGAACTTTTGGTCAGTTGGGATTCGCAGGGGCTGACGGACGGAGAAGCGGCATTTCCGGAAAAGCTGAAAGGCAAACTGATGGAACTTCGTTATTTTCAAGATAATCCCGAGCTGATTCAATTGGGGGAAGTAAACTGGGAACGGCGTTATTTAACCGCGCTGTACCAGCATGAAAATACACAGCGGACTATTGTGCTGCTTAGCCATTTTGATACAGTGGCGGTTCATGAATACGGCGATTTAGCGCCGCTTGCTTATGATACTGTGCAACTTGAGCAAGCGTTTCAGCGCATCAAGCAGGAATTCAAGCCGGAAATGCAGCAAGACTTGGCGTCGGGAGAGTACTTGTTTGGCCGCGGGGTTATGGATATGAAATCGGGGCTGGCCATTCACATGGCGCTGCTTGAACGGGCGGCAGAAGAACAATGGCCGGTAAATATACTATTGATGACAGTGCCGGATGAAGAAATCAATTCCGCAGGCATGCGCTACGGCGTGTCGAAATTATTGGATTTAGAACGCCATTACAGGCTCCGGTACGTATTGTTTTTAAACGGTGAACCGGTATTTGCCAAAAAACCAGGCGATGCCTCGCATTATATTTATACCGGCTCGATCGGGAAAATCATGCCGAGTGCATTGTTTTATGGCAAAGAAACGCATGCAGGAGAGCCGCTCGCGGGCATGACATCAAGTTTTCTTGCTACGTATTTGACGCGGAAAATCGAGTGGAATACCGCATTCTCTGAAACGGTGCACGGCGAGGAAACGCCGCTTCCCGTCACGTTGATGCAGGGGGATTTAAAAGAAGAGTACTCGGTTCAGACGCCGTACCGTACTAAAGCCATGTACAACGTATTTACCATGGAAAGAAATGCAGAAGATGTGATGGGGATATTCAAGCGTCTGGCGGATGAAGCCGTAACAGAGTGTATGGGAGATTACCGGGCTGTTTGCGAGAAGGCTGGCATCATGCCGCGCTTTGAACAAATCCGTGTGCTGCGCTATGAGGAATTGGTCGCCTATGCCAAGGAAAAGTTTGGCATGGATTATATCAATCAGTTGATCCACGACACAATCATGGACCCGGGGCGCGATGTGCGCGACAAATCGTTTCACATTGCTGATTTGCTGTTGCTCAATTGCCAGGAATTAACACCGGCTGTCGTATTGCTTTATGCGCCGCCTTATTATCCCGCCGTCAATTCGAGCGATGATAAACTGATTGGCAAGGCTGTTGAACGCGTTAAACGGTTGGCAGATGAACATTTTGGGCTCCAACTAGAGCAAGTGCATTTTTTCAACGGCATTTCTGACCTCAGCTATGTAAATTATCAAGATGATTCCAGTGGCTGGCTGACGTACGAAGACAACACGCCGGTCTACGGCGATCCATACAGCATTCCATTTCAAGCGATGCAAAAGCTGCAGGCGCCCGTTTTGAACATCGGCCCGTTCGGAAAAGACCCTCATAAACGCACCGAGCGGCTTCATATTCAAAATGCATTCGAAGAAATTCCGGAAGTGCTGGCTGATTTGATCGAGCATATTGCCGGCTTGGAAGACTATTAACCGGGATTGACGCTGGGAAATGAGACCTGTTTTTGACTGCACGCAACGGGCAAATTAGATTTTCCTTTGTCCTCGTTTAAAAAGACAGGTACAATTTACAAGATAGACATGAAAAGGAGCGGATCCTCGTATGGACATCAAGCAACAGACGGAATCCTATTTTGACCATTTTCACAGCTATCCTGAAGTCAGCTTTCAAGAAGTCGAAACAACTAAAAAGTTGGCATCGATCATGGATGAACTCGGCATCAGCTACCACACGTTCGACGACGTTACAGGTCTAGTGGCGGAAATCGGGGAAGGACCGGAAGTGGTAGCGGTCCGTGCCGACATCGACGCCTTATGGCAAGAAGTGGGCGGCCGTGTGCAAGCCAACCATTCCTGCGGCCACGATGCCAATATGGCGATGGTGCTCGGCGCGCTTTTACGATTAAAAGAAGAAAAACATGCTAAGCGTATTCGGTTTATTTTCCAGCCAGCAGAAGAACGCGGCAACGGGTCGCTTGAAATGATTGCCCGAGGCGCTTTGGAGGATGTAACTCATTTGTTCGGCGTTCATTTGCGGCCACAGGAAGAGCTGCCGTTCGGAAAAGTTACACCGGCGCTTCATCACGGTTCCGGCATTTTCCTGAAAGGCAAAATCAGCGGAGAAGATGCGCATGGGGCACGTCCGCATCAAGGAAAAAATGCGATTGATGTGCTTGCGGCAATTCACCAGTTTGCCAAAACCATTTATTTTTCACCGTTTGAGTCTTATTCAGCCAAACTGACGAATATCCAAACCGGCGGTGAAAGCTTGAACATCATCCCAGGTGCGGCCACGTTTGCACTCGATGTGCGTTCGCAGTCCAACGGCTTGATGGACGAGATGAAAATTCGCCTCGAAGAAGGCATTCAGGCGATTGGCGTTCTTTACGGCGTCCGCATCGAACTGAAATGGGAAGATTACACACCTGCAGCGGAAGTATCGGACGAAGCAATGAAAATTGCAGACCAGGCAATCCGCAATACACTGGGTGATGCAGCCTGCAGTGAACCGATCGAAACGACTGGCGCCGACGATTTCCATTTCTACACGATCAAAAAACCTGAACTAAAAGCAGCGATGATTGGTGTAGGGGCTGATTTGACGCCCGGTTTGCATCATCCGGATATGCGGTTTAACCGGGAAGCGCTTGACATAGGAGCCCGCGTGCTGGCAGAAACGCTTCGGCTCGCTTAGCCTTGTGAAAAGGTGGGTGTGGTTTCCGGCAGGGCAATTAAGGGTATGGAACAAAGTTCCGACCAACCGGGCTTATATTAACGAATTTTAAAGGGGACATCAAAATGGATGCAATTCTCAGAGGGTTGACGTGGATCGTCAACGAGGGCAATAACTTGTTATGGACGTACATACTGATTGGCTTATTGCTTGGACTCGGTTTATATTTCACGATTCGCACCCGTTTTGTGCAAGTGCGGCTGTTTGGCGAAATGTTCCGCGTAATTACTGAAAAGAAAGATGGAACCGGAGGTATTTCCGCGTTTCAGGCGTTTACCATTTCGACAGCTTCACGCGTCGGTACCGGCAACATTACGGGGGTTGCTTTAGCAATCGCCATCGGCGGGCCGGGCGCTGTATTTTGGATGTGGATGGTCGCTTTGATCGGGATGGCCACTGCGTTTATTGAAAGTACATTGGCCCAGGTCTATAAAATCCGGGACGGCGAGCAATTCCGCGGAGGCCCTGCCTATTA
>JASKZU010000270.1 GCA_030147455.1 Planococcus sp. (in: firmicutes)
GCGTGGCACCGATTGGCTTAAAGTGCTCAAAAGCTTCTGTAACATAATTTGCGGTTTGGCGAGCGAACTTTTTACTGACGACAGGTCCCCCGACGGCATAAATTGCGTCGTATAGCACCGCATGTGTCGTTGTAAACGTGTGGTCGACTTTCAAGGATTTACCGTTGCCAGCATCCAGCTTGCCCTGCATCTCACTGATGATTTCATACTGAAGCCCCTGTGATTCCAGTTCGTTGAGAACTTCCATCACTTCTTTACTATTGAAATCCGGCGCTAGAATAACACCAACTTTTCGTGTTTTAGCTGATTTGACGGTATTTTCCTGACTTAAGGCAGGAGACGTCTTACTCGTATCCGTATTTCCGCTCTTCGGAGCTTTTACGCCGATGTTCTCGGCGATCTGCTGAGCCAATGTCAAATTAACGTTTGCGTACATATCAACAATTTGCTGGCGGATGTCGATGCTTTCGCATTTGCCCAGCTCGAAGCTGAAGGCTTCGATGATATGCTGTTTTTCGGGATCGCTCATGCTGTTCCAGAACATGGTCGCTTGCGAGAAATGGTCTTTAAAGCTGTCGCTGCGCTTGCGCACTTTACGCCCTTCGACTTTTTCCTGGTAATGCGCATAACCGCCGTCCGCTTCACTGACCGGCGCAGGCGTGCCGTTTGTAAACGAACTCTTTTGATAGGAAACTCTTCCTTTATTGATCGTTTGGCGGCTATAGCCGTCGCGTTGGTTGTTGTGGAACGGGCATACCGGACGGTTGATCGGCAGCTCATGGAAATTCGGCCCGCCCAGGCGGATTAACTGTGTATCTGTATAAGAGAACAATCGTCCTTGAAGCAGTGGATCGTTCGAGAAGTCGATGCCTGGTACGACATGGCCTGGATGGAACGCTACTTGCTCTGCTTCCGCGAATACATTGTCGACATTGCGGTTCAATGTCATTTTACCGACAAGCTGAATCGGAATTTCTTCCTGCGGCCATAGTTTCGTCGCATCAAGCAAATCAAAATCGAATTTATGCTCGTCTTCTTCCGCTACGATTTGAACACCCAGTTCATATTCCGGGTAATCGCCGCTTTCAATCGATTCATGCAAATCAGCACGGTGGAAATCTGGGTTTTTCCCGTTGATTTTCTGCGCTTCGTCCCATACTAGAGAATGGACGCCAAGTGTTGATTTCCAAGTGAATTTAACAAAGTGCGATTTTCCTTCTGCGTTAACAAAGCGGAATGCATGCACGCCAAAGCCGTCCATTGTACGGAAGCTGCGAGGTATGGCACGGTCAGACATTGTCCACATCACCATATGGGCAGCTTCCTGGTTGTTTGCGACAAAATCCCAGAACGTATCGTGGGCTGATGCAGCTTGCGGAATTTCATTGTGAGGTTCTGGTTTCACGGCATGAACCAAGTCGGGAAACTTAATGGCGTCCTGAATGAAGAAGACCGGAATGTTGTTTCCGACCAGGTCGTAATTTCCTTCCTCAGTATAGAACTTAGTGGAAAACCCGCGCGCATCACGCACTGTTTCTGCTGATCCGCGTGATCCAGCTACTGTGGAAAACCTTACGAAAACAGGTGTTTTCTTGCCTTTCTCAGACAAGAACTTCGCTTTTGTCAAATGCTCCAGCGAGTCGTAGGCCTCGAATTCGCCATGTGCCGCAAAGCCGCGCGCATGAACAACACGCTCCGGGATGCGCTCATGGTCAAAATGGGTCATCTTTTCACGGAAATGAAAGTCCTCCATTAACGTTGGGCCTCTGTCGCCTGCTTTTAACGAGAATTCATCTTCCGACAGTTTGAGTCCTTGATTTGTCGTTAATTCCTTGCCGCTATCATCCGTGCGGAATTGTTCAAGCTGTTCGTTTTTGCTGTTTTCGTCCACATGCTTTGGATCTTTCGCCATTTTTCCACTCCTCAATTCATAAATTTTCACTTTATCTTTTGTCTTCCCCATTGGCTAGTGGTAAAAACTGCTTATGGAAAATAAAAAGACTTTGCAGCCCTGAACGCTCTGCAAAGTCTTTTAAATTTAGAAAATACTCAAATCCCATTCTTTCGAAATCTGGCGAAGCATCATCGTGCCTGCTGCGCTGTTTCCTTGAACATCTATTGCAGGGGCGTAGACACCGATGCCTGCTCCTGCACGGAATTCATAGGTTTGAGAATGAAGCTTCGGCGGAACGGCTGCCATGATGCCGCCTGATACACCACTTTTTGCCGGAATGCCGACATGGGCAGCAAAGTTCCCTGAAGAATTGTACATGCCGCACGTTACCATCAGCACTTTTGTCACTTGCGCAATTTCTTCGGAAAAATGCTTTTCTTTTGTAATCGGATTGAATCCGTCATAAGCCAAAATTAATCCAAGCAGCGCCAAATCTTTGACGGAAACTTTAATTGCGCATTGGCGAATGTAAATCTCCAGCGCTTCTTCCACTTCGATGTCCAAGAAGTTCGCTTCTTTTAAGTAGTAAGCAAGCGCACGGTTCCGGTGGGATGTCGCCCATTCTGAATCATATACTTCTTTATCGATCTCGAGCGGATGCCCAAGCAATTCTTCCAGAAAGCTTTTTAAGTACTCGAACTTTTTTTGTGCGTTCTGTCCCGGAAGCAATGAAGAAATCGTAATCGCCCCTGCATTAATAAACGGATTGAACGGCTTGTTCGGCCGATGTATTTCAAACGGCACGATGGAATTGAACGCTTCTCCAGTCGGCTCGACATCCACTCGTTCGAGCACAAATTCCAGTCCGTAATGGGAACTGAGCGCAACGAATGTCAGCGCTTTTGAAATGCTTTGCAGCGTGAATTCAGCATCTGTGTCGCCTGCGCAATAATAATGGCCGTCTTCATCGAGCATGCAGATCCCAAGTTTCCCAGGATCGACTTTTCCTAAAGCCGGTATGTACTGGGCTGTGGTGCCAAGGACGGCATGCCCTTTGTTTTCGTTTACCCAAGCTTCCAACTGCTCGGTAATATGCGGATTGTTTTGCACCGCCATCCCTCCTCTAGTCCTTTTTCATTCATCATGACGGAAGCGCAGCCTGCTTGTCAAAATATAAAAAGCAAAAGAAAAGCTCCTCCCTTTTCGGGAAAAGCTTTTCTCAGCCTTTTTCGTACCAAGCTTTTGCTGCTGATACTTCTTCCATCGTCAATTGATGGCCGCGGTGTTCCCAGTGCAGTGTAACATCAGCGCCGGCAGCGCTCAACAATTTGTCCAGGTCTTCTGATTCTTCTTTCGGGCAAATTGGATCATTGGTGCCTGCAGCGATAAACACGCGTGTTCCGCTTAAATCCGGCAGCTCAGCATCGCGGTTTGGCACCATCGGATGGTGCAGAATGGCGGCTTTCATCGAATCACTGTATGTGAATAGCAGATTTGCGGCAATGTTGGCGCCGTTCGAATAGCCGATCGCAATTACGTTGTCGCGGTCGAACCCATAGTCACGCGCAGCCTGTGCGATAAACGCATGCAATTCTTCTGTTCGCTCGCGCAAATCTTCCATATCAAAAACGCCTTCAGACAATCGTTTGAAAAACCGCGGCATGCCGTTTTCCGATACATTTCCGCGAACGCTCAATACGCCCGCTTCTGCATCAACGTGGCTTGCAATCGGCAGCAAGTCGGATTCTGTTCCGCCGGTGCCGTGAAGCAGCAAAAACGTCGGCTTGCCTTCAGCTTTTGGGTGATTGTAAATGTGTTTCATGCAAACACTCCTTCCAGTCTTTTATCTTGAATTCGAGAAAATCATATCATATTGCGCTTGCCTATCCAAACAAAAAACCTGCGGAGAATTCCGCAGGCTGCATTACGGCGAAACGAGCATTTCTTCTAATTGCCCTTTGCTGAATACATAAGTTTCATTACAGAAATGGCACTGGGCCTCTGCTTTTCCATCGGTTTCGATCATATCTTCAATTTCATCTGCACCCAGCCCTTGAATGGCATTATGGATGCGTTCGCGTGAACATTGGCACTGGAAGTTGATCGGCATGGTATCCAACGCTTTGAAGTTTCCTTCGC
>JASKZU010000264.1 GCA_030147455.1 Planococcus sp. (in: firmicutes)
GCTCGGCAATACGTTTTTCATTGGTGTTAAAAATGCTTCTATATCCTGTTTTTCTTCAATAACAGCACTTGCCCACCCGCTTGCCAGGAGTTTATGTGCCGATAAGAGCTGAGCCCCGCTGAGCATTGACAGCGCTGCGTCATGGCGCAGCATTTCAAACAAATAGGTGCCTCCGCCCCAGCCACTCGTGATGGCGAGTGTTCCCTGGATAAAGCCGCATTTAGCGTGGCTGTAGACTAGCCGGTAATCACAGGCTGTCGCAATTTCACAACCGCCGCCCACTGCTGCGCCGTTGACTACTGCAATGACCGGAACCGGAAGTGTTTTGATGGCATATAACGCCTCTGCCATACGACTCAGCATCGCCCAGGCTTGCTGCTGGGTTTTCAGCGCGTGAAAGACAGACAAGTCTCCACCTGAGCAGAATGCTTGATTGCCCGTTGCCGTAATGATGACAAAGCGGATGTCTTCCTGATCTGCTCGCACTGCGAGTTCTTCCAATCCTTGGATCACCTCTTCGTTGACGGCATTGCGGATGTGCGGCCGATTGATCGTAAACGTCATGAATTGATCGGCTACTTCGATTCGATACGACATTCCATCACCTCACGCTTTATTCTACCTGTTTTCAGGCAAATGAAAAAGGTTATCCGGAGCCATGGCCTCCAGATAACCTTTTTTGCAGCAAATACTGTTTTATTTGCTTGCTACTACTTCCTTGCCTTTGTATGATCCACACGCTTTGCAGACGTGGTGAGCCAATTTACTTTCGCCACAGCTTGGGCAAGTTACCATGCCCGGCGCTGACAATTTGAAATGTGTACGGCGCTTTCTTTTAGCGGTTTTGGATGTTCTTCTGAACGGTACAGCCATTGGTGACACCTCCTTACAATGATTCTATTCATCTGTCTGATCAAAATACTTGGCTAAATCAGCCAGTCTTGGATCCGGTTTTGATTGTGCTTCTTCCTTCTCGGCCTGAACTTCTTCATCCGTTAAATAAGACCAGTCGTTTCCGCCTTTGATGACGGTTTCTTCCGAGTCTTCCTTAAATACCTGTATCGGTACATCCAGCGCGATTACTTCTTCCAAAATCGGCTTAAGGTCAATGACCTCTGTTGTTACCGTATGGAGATATTCATCCTCGCCTTCTTCGCGGCCTTTTTCAGACCAGTCGAAGATTTCGACCGTGTCGATATTGATCGGGTATTCAACGTCTTCCCAAGTTCGTGCACAAGGCAGCGTAAGCGTCCCCTCAAGATGGAGCATGCACGTCATTTGTTGCGAACCAATCGTACAGTGTCCTGTGACGTGTACAGGAGAAATTGCGCGAATATCGCTATTGCGCTTCTTCACCTCTTCCAATTGCACAGACTCGTCAATTGGCATTCCGTCTTTACGATACTTTTGTAGCTGTTGAATCGCTATTTTCATAAGTAATCACCTCAAGACAACAAAGTTGATTATATAATGTAGAACAAATGATGTCAAGAAAAAATCTTGTCACCTTATTTCGCTCATCGTTATACTATAAGTATCATACCAAAAGGAGGCCCTATATTGAAAGCAACAGGAATCGTCGTTGAATATAATCCGTTTCACAATGGCCATTTGCATCATGTGGCCGAGGCCAAAAAGCAATCCGGTGCAGCTATTGCCGTTGCCGTCATGAGCGGCCAATTTCTCCAGCGCGGCGAACCGGCATTTGTCGATAAATGGACACGCACGGAAATGGCGCTGCAAGGGGGCGCCGATGTGGTCGTCGAACTGCCTTACGCTTTTGCTACAGCACAAGCAGCCGATTTTGCTAAAGGCGCAGTCGGGCTTCTAGACGCGCTTCAATGCGACTCTTTTTGCTTTGGCAGCGAACAAGGCGACATCCGTCCGTTTCTCCGCAGCACTGAACTGCTGGCAAGTGCTCGCGGCACTTACGAGGCGGCAATCCACGAATCCATCAAGACCGGCATCAGCTATCCAAAAGCATTAAATAATGCTTATCTTGAACTGACTGGCGGAAGCGAAGAATTTGCAGATTTGACCAAGCCGAACAACATCCTTGGTTTTCATTATATCGAGGCTGCCCTAACACTATCTCCTTCCATGAAGCCCTACACGATTCAGCGGATAGGCGCTGGATATCATGACCTTTTGGATGAACAGGTCGCCATCGCAAGCGCCACAGGCATACGCGATGCTTTTTTCAAAGGGGAACCGGTCGACCGGCTTTCTTCGTATATGCCCGGCAGCACCGTTGAACTTCTTCGACGATTCTCTGAAGAACACAACGGATTTGTCGGTTGGGAACGGTTTTACCCGCTGCTGCGCTTTACTATTTTACGTGAAGGCCCAGAGCGGCTTGCCCGCTTTGTCGAAATACGGGAAGGCATCGAGAATCTTATTTATGATGCTGCCAAAAAAGCTGGCAGCTTCGAGCAGTTTATCAGCTTAATTAAAAGCAAGCGGTTTACCCGCACCCGAATCCAGCGCATGCTGACGCATATTTTCACAGGCTTTACCCGCGCAGAAGCAGAAGCTATCCAGTCGCCTGAATATATCCGCCTGCTTGGCATGAACGAGAGCGGCCGTGAGTATTTAAACGCACACAAAAAAGCCATCCCGCTCCCGATCATCAGCCGCGCGGCGGACTTGACGGGAACGATGGGACAGCTTGATATTCGGGCTTCTGCACTTTACCTGCAGGGAATTGGCGCCGCTTCGCTGAAAAAAGAATACATTACGCCTCCAATTTACTTAACGGGCAAATCCGCCAAGTAATCGAGTGCAGATTCAATAGTAGCTACCGGCACAATGTCCATGTCGCTCTCGATTTCTTGCGCCGTTTCCAACGCTACATCGTAATTGCTCGGCTGGTTGGAGCCATGGCTATCGTCAGGAGCAAAGAAAACTTCAATGCCGGCACGGTCTGCAGCAATGATTTTCTGATCGATTCCGCCGATTCGGCCAACTTTCCCATCGCTTTCCATCGTTCCGGTGCCGGCAATGTCGTATCCGTGCGTGATATCTTCATCCAGCAATTGATTGAGAATTTCCAGTGTAAACATTAAACCGGCTGATGGACCTCCGATGGTATCTGAATCGATTGTAACGCTTGGCGTGGTTTCGATGGCTTTATCTTCAACAAACGAGATGCCGATGCCTGCACGTTCCGGTTCTGTCGGAAGCGGGGCAAGCACGACCGTTTGGTTGAGGCGGCGGTCGTTGCGCTCAATCAACAAGTCTACTTCGTCACCAGCTGCTTTTGTGGCCAAGTATTCCAGGAATTCCTCCATCGAACCGAATGCCTGCCCGTCAATTTCCAGCAAATGATCTCCCGGCGACAATTTCCCAGCGGCTGCCCCGTCCTCCAGCACGTTCATGACAAACACGCCTTTTGTTGTGACTTCATGAGGCAGATCTGCCTGTTCGAATGCCACTTTTAGCGCATTGACTTGTGAATCGGACATGAGCTTGAGCTGGCGTACATTGTATTCTTCATCGCTTTCATGAGGGCTTCTTACCTGCCCGGGTTCAAGTATTTTATAGCCTTCTTGAAACTTCGCCATGACATAAAGCGCCGGCGTCGCATTGAACATCGTCACAGTCATCAAGCTGAGAGTGCCTTCATCATCGGCATCCCTGCCTTCCACTTCAACAAGAGGCGATAGTTCATAAGCATCGCCGGGGCGAGAAATATAGGCGTCCAGGCGGTATGTGCTGATAAAGACAATCAACGCCATTGCCAAAACAAAAAACCATAATTTCTTATTCTTCATCGGCCATTCTCTCCTTTTCTGCGGGCCACAACAAAAAGCCACGTAAAACGTGACTTACTTGAATTTTTCTATTAAAGCTTGCTCGACAGCTTCGGGAACAAGCCCGGAGATGGTCCCGTTGTATTTTGCAACTTCTTTGACGATACTGGAACTGAGAAACGAGTAATGGTTGTTTGATACCATAAACAACGTTTCAATGTTTTCATTTAAAAACCGGTTCATCGAGGTGATCTGCATTTCATACTCAAAATCCGAAACAGCGCGCAGTCCCCGGATGATAGCATTGGCTTCAACTTCGACCGCATAATCGATCAACAAGCCCGCAAAAGAATCAACCGTTACGTTTGGAATCGTTTCAGTGACTTCGGCAATTAATGCCATGCGCTCTTCAACGTCAAACAACGGATTTTTGGATGAATTGTTCATGACCACTACTTTTACTTCGTCAAAAATGGCTGCGGCACGCTTGACGATATCCAAATGGCCCATCGTAATCGGATCAAAGCTCCCCGGCACTACTGCAATCTTAGTCATCACGTTCTCCCTCTTCCCCTTGGTAACGGTAAATTGATATTACGGTATTCCCATACAGCTCTTTTTTAAAACGAATGCACTGCTCCGCAGCATCAGGAAGTTCGATATCGCGGTCATGCTCACAGACGATGATGGCCCCTTGCTCGAGCAAGCCGTCACGGACTGCCTGTTCCATCAGTTCGTATGCCGCCGCCATTTGGTAGGGCGGATCCAAAAACAGCAGCTGTGCCGTTACGCCGTTTTTTTTCATAGCTTTTAATGCCCGCGACGCATCTGCACGGTAAACTTCAGCTTGATCCTGGAGTTTGGTTTTCAGCAAATTGGCCTGGATCGTTTCAATGGCTTTTTTGTCTTTGTCTGTAAAAATCACATGATCAATGCCGCGGCTAAGCGCCTCAATGCCAAGGCCGCCGCTTCCGGCAAACAAGTCGATGGCCGTTCCGCCTTCAAAAAAGGGGCCGATCATGTTGAAGATGGATTCTTTTACTTTATCAGTTGTCGGCCTGGTTGTTTTGCCGGGAACCGCTTTCAAAGGCAAGCCTTTCGCTTGCCCAGCTACTACACGCATGTTATCGCCTCTAACTTTATCATTTTAGTACTGCATTATCTGATTGAAATGGTAGAATGGATTTTGGAAAGGACGTGACTTAATGATTCAACGTTTTATTGAACTTGGAGAAGGATATGGCGACATCTATGAGCTGCGCCAATTAATCGAAAGCAACCGCGAGCGTTTTATGCACGGATTTGTTTTCGTCTCGAAAACTAAAAGCGGCGAGCCTGTCGTCTCGATAGCTGCAGCATTTCAACCGGCGCCTGAAGGCAAATTTATGCCGATTTACCTGTGCCGCGAAGGAATTCCGGACAGTTCAAAACGGCTGGCTGTTTTCGAGGAAGCCGTAAAACAAACTGGAAAAATGCCCATCCGAATGGATGTAAAACATTCTGCAGAGTATGCAGATCCCAAACTATATTTCGGGCACTTGATTGCCATACTAAGGCTCAATCATTATATTCCGCCGATGCAATAATCACAAGCCGATTTTATAGTCGTATTCTTTCGCCTTGTCCGGTTTGGCATTCTCGTATTCGGTTTTCAAAAACGGACGCTGGGATTCCTGTATTTTTTTCACGTATGGCAATTTCAGGAGTTTTTCTTTAGTGCTTTCGATTTTGTCCTGGTCCATATAAACAACCACATATTTCAATTTCCTTGAAATAAAGTGGACATGTCCATACTTCCTAAGCGATTTCGCTTGCTTGAGCTGATGCACATAGACAATCAGACCTTGGCGATCATGCATATCAATCCCTCTTTTCTGAACTCTAGAATACCATAGGTCTAAAAAAAGCCGCAACCGAATAAACTGACAGTCAATGATTTGCTCAGCTATAATGTGGGTAATATCCATACAGGGAGGTTATACATATATGGGAAAGAAAACAAAATTCGGGCTCGCAGCCGCAGCTTTCGGCGCCGCGGCATGGGCAGGGTCGAAAGCTTTGGCTGAACCGCAAAAGCGTCCATCAAAAAACGTATTAAGCTATGACCAGCCGGTTGTGCTTGCGCATAGGGGCGGCAGCTCGCTTGCCCCCGAACACACTATGGCTGCTTTTGATAAAGCGGCAGAACTTGGCGTTCATGGATTTGAGATTGATATCCGCATGACCGACGACGAAGAAATCCTTGTATTCCACGACGAATTTACCGACCGTACATCCGGCACTGCCGGGCGTGTGGCGGAAATGACTATCGAACAATTGCGCAACTTGGATCTAGGCTATCATTTTGTTGATGCTGAAGGCCATCATTCGTTCCGCGGCAAAGGCGAAAAAGTTGTGCTGCTCCGGGAATTGCTGGAGAAGTTTCCGGACATGTACATCAACATTGATATTAAAGATGCGCCGGACACGTATGAAGGCAGCTTGGTCCCTTCAAAGCTTTGGCGGTTGATTGAATCAGCAAAAGCGCAGGACCGTGTCGTCGTCACCAGTTTCCACGATGAACAAATTGACCGGTTCAACTTATACGCACAAAACCGCGTAGCAATCGGTGCGGGCGAAAACGAGGTGCGCAAAGCCTATGCTTCGTTCAATAGCCAGTTTGGCCACCTGTATGCGCCGCGAGCAGATGTTTTCCAGATTCCTGTTAAACATTCTGTATTCCGGTTAGATTCGCCGCGTTTTATCGCATTTCTCGAGCGTTTGAATGTTCCTGTTCACTACTGGGTCGTGGACGAAACCGCTGTGATGGAAAAGCTGATTAAAGCAGGCGCGAAAGGCATCGTGACAGATCGTCCGGACGTTGCCATGAAGCTTGTGGCTGAAGCTAAAAAACCACATTAAAAAAAGTGCAACCTCGGTTGCACTTTTTTATATTAGGCTGAACAAGAACAGCCGCCTCCGGTTCCGCAGCCACTGCCGCAAGAAGAATCCGAAGAAAAAAATGGATTGCTTGACGGGATCTTGACCGCTTCTGAAACCGATCGCCCGATAATGAAACTGACTTGATCTATTAAATCCTGCAGCTCGTTTTCTGCAAGACGGAGCGCTGCTACTTTGTCATTCAGGTCAAGCTGACGCTTGTCTACACGGATTTGCTTCATTACTCGCTTGTAATCTGGATGATATTTACCGAAGCGCTGAACTTCCTCATACAGGTCCTTCAACTTGGCAAAGTCATGTACTTGGCGTGCCAAATCTTTATCGTCATAGAGAGAGGCATATGCCGCTCGGTATTGCGCAGCCTGTTCAGACTGCAGAATCATCTCACTCAGCTCGTCTGCAGAATCGGTTATTAATACCCATTCATAGGTCATGATCATTGCGCATCCCTCCTTACCGTTTCATCATAGCAGATTCTTTTCAGAAATCCTATACCGTCGGCTCGTCTGTCGGCAAATAGATGAGGCTTGCTCGTTGCGGCAAACAATATTACTGGGTTTCGTATACTTCCGGTTTTTGCTTTAATAAAATTTGGCTTGAATAGCTGCCAAAGACGCCGACACCTATTTGGTTATATTGCCTGCCCAGCAATGTCTCGCGGTGCCTGCTGGAATTAAACCAGCCATGAACAGTTTCCGCCGCATCGAAATAGCGGGATGCTGTATTGATGGCCGCTTGGTCAAAAGGAATGTTCGCTCCTTGCAGGCGTGCCTCCAAGTCCTTGGTTTCGAGCTGGCCCGATGTAAATTGCATCTTTGCCATTTCTTCACTGGCCTCTTCAGCAAGCGCACTCACTCCCCGATTTTCCGCAACGGGAGAGCGCTGATGGCGCAAGCGGTACACATTGGTCAAATCGACCATCTGCCTTGCATTCGATTCGTCAATCGAACGCTGCAGCGTTGAAGATGGCCGTGGTGTAACCAGCAGATCGCCCGAATACATCATATCGTAGGGCTGATGGCGAACCAGTGTTTCTGCATCCA
>JASKZU010000325.1 GCA_030147455.1 Planococcus sp. (in: firmicutes)
AAAACGACACGATCTTGGAAGAGCTGCAAAGCTTAAAGCGCATGATGATGCATGAGCTGCCGGAAGACCGGCTGCCTGCAGCGCTTCGCCCGGTTCGCGACCAATTGATGCATCACGGCGTGACACAGGAAGTACAGAGTGAACTGCTGGCAAAATTGCTGGCAAAATCCGAACAAAGTGAAAGCTTAACGCAGCATTCGATTCATGATGAGATTGTGCGCTTTGTCAAAACCCGCCAACTGCCGGTGAGCAGCGATTCGCCGGCTGTCGTTTGCTTTATCGGCCCTACCGGCGTCGGCAAAACGACGACCATCGCCAAAGTGGCTGCCGAGCAATTGCTCGAACACAAGCGCACAGTCGGTTTGATCACAGCGGACACCTACCGGATAGCGGCAGTGACGCAGCTGAAAACGTACGGCGAAATTCTCGATGTGCCGGTGGAAGTGGTCGAAACACAAGACCAATTAGCTGACGCACTGGATGCACTCCGCGCATGTGAAGTTGTGCTGATCGACACGGCAGGCCGCAATTACCAGCAGGCTGCGTATATCGAAGAACTCCAGCAGCTATTGCCGGATGGACAAGCTGTCCACACAACATTAGTGCTAAGCTTGACGGCGAAATATGAAGACATGGCCCGGATCATCAAAAATTTTGAAGGGCTTAAAGTAGATGAATTGCTGCTGACGAAAAAAGACGAGACGGCGTCTGCCGGTGCCATTTTGAATTTATTGCATCATCACCAAATTCCGCTTCGGCGCATCGCAACCGGCCAAAACGTGCCGGATGATTTAGTATCCGCAACACCTGAACAAATCGCCGATTTTCTGATGGAGGAGCCGCATCATGCGTGACCAAGCGATTAAGCTAAGGGAAAAAATGAATAAAAAACAAGCAGCTCCAAAACTCGCCACGCGCGTGCTGGCAATAACCAGCGGCAAAGGCGGGGTCGGCAAATCAAATGTGACCTTGAATTTTGCACTCGCACTGATCGAGCAGGGGAAACGGGTGCTTGTCATCGATGTGGACCTGGGCTTTGGAAACATCGACATCCTCTTTGGCGGAGCGCCGAAGGAAACGGTGGCAAGTTTGGTTGAACGTCAGTTGCCAATTCGCCAAGTGATCGAAACCGGGCCGCTGGGCATGCAGCTTTTGGCAGGAGGACAAGGCTTATCGGGATTGTTTGACATGAACGATCAGCAAATGGGCCATTTTATGAGCGAACTCGGAAGTCTTCACGGCGAAGCGGATTATGTCCTGCTGGATACTGGGGCCGGGTTGTCCGAGAACAACCGGCGATTTTTGCTCGCTGCGGATGAAGTGGTGGTGGTCACTACACCGGAACCGACATCGATTACCGATGCCTATTCTGTCGTGAATATGATGCACGCCAAAGACCCGGACTTGAGCGTCCGGCTCGTCATCAACCAATGCACGGATGAAAAAGAAGGGCGGCAGGCCGCTGCGAACTTCAAAGGCATGGCGGCGCAATTTTTAGGCAAAGACATCAAACTGCTCGGCATGCTGCCGGCAGACCCGCACGTTCCGCAAGCAGTGAAGCAGCAGCAGCCGTTTCTATTGGCTCATCCGGGCGCGCCGGCAAGCAAGGCAATGCGCAAACTGACAGCGGATTATTTGGAATTGCCGTCGCCTTTTAAAATCGGGCTCCGCGGATTTGTCATGAAATTATTCTTTAAATAAAGGCACAGCAGAAGTGAGGTGGACAGCGTGGTTAATCAGAAATTGTCGAATGCAGAATTAGAGCAATGGGAAAACTGGCAGCAGCACCGCGACCAGGAAGCGGGCGATTATTTGGTCGCCAAATACTTGCCTTTAGTGGATTACGTGATTCAGCGTTTTCTGATCAGCCTGCCGAAAACCGTCGACAAAGACGACGTCCGAAGTTACGCCTATGAAGGGCTGTTGGATGCGCTGGACAAGTTTAAGCCCGAAAAAGACTGGAAGTTCGAGACTTACGGTGCCTGGCGGATCAAAGGCGCCATTATTGATGGGCTTCGAAAAAGCGATTGGCTGCCGCGTTCGCTTCGCGACAAAGTCAAGCGGATCGAAAAAGCTTATCGTGAGCTGGAACAGCAGCATGAAGGCAGTGTCAGCGACGAGCAAGTAAGCGAGCATTTGGGCATGACGCCTGCTGAATTAAACCGTGCTGTTTCCGAAGCAGCCTTGTCGACGATGTTGTCTATGGACGACGATGCGTTAAAGCTGCAGGAACAAATGACGCGTGCTGTACTCGGCTCCCCGGAGCGCCAATTGACCGAACGGCTGACAAAAGAAGCGCTCGCCAAAGCTGTCGCCGCTTTGCCTGAAAAAGAAAAACTGACCGTTTCGTTGTGTTATTTCGAAGAAATGAAACTGACCGAGATTGCTGAAATACTCGGCCTCAGTGTATCCCGCATCTCGCAATTGCACTCAAAAGCAATGCTCAGGCTTCATGCCGCGGTATTGTCGGTCCACGAGCATTATTAGGAAAGCAGGGAACATGAATGACGATTTTCTTAAGTATCGCCAGTTTATTGCTGCTGGCAGTTAATGTGAAATGGATGCTGTCCAGAAAAGAACTGGCCGAAAAAGAAGCTGAACGGCTGGAAGCGGCAATGGCGGATTTCATTCTGGCCGTTGAACAGGAAAACAATGAGCTTTATGACAAGCTGCTTGAACGGTTGGAACAAACAGAAGCACGC
>JASKZU010000014.1 GCA_030147455.1 Planococcus sp. (in: firmicutes)
TGATTGCTTCGACCGGATCGATTCCTTGCCACCACATATGGCTCGGATCGAGGTTGGCGCCGATATAAGGGCCGCATGCTTCCCGCAAGCGCAGCATCGTGCCCGGCGTATGGACTGAAAAACCGCCGTGCAGCTCTAGGCCGATCTTGACGCCCAATGATTTGGCGAGTCTATTTTTTTCTTTCCAGTAGGGGATGATTTTTTCTTCCCATTGCCATTTCAATATTTCCTGGAAATCATTCGGCCATGCGGCAACCGGCCAATTCGGGTACATGGCATGCTCGTGATCGCCTGGACAGCCTGAAAATGTATTGACGACAGGTACTCCAAGCTTCGAGGCGAGTTGCATCGTCTTAACGAGCAATTCATCGGCAGGGCCGGAAATTTTTTGCTGCGGGTGCAGCGGATTGGCATGGCAGCTCAGTGCACTGATAAACAAGCCGGCATCTTTGATTTGCTTTAGGAAACCTTGCTGCTTTTCTTCGTCTTGGAGCAGCTCGTCCAATTTGCAGTGGGCATCACCGGGATAGCCGCCGGTGCCGAGTTCGATTGCTTCGATTCCTTTTGAGGCTACATAGGCCAGCATATCTTCAATGCTTCGGTCAGAAAATAAGACAGTGAAAACGCCCAGTTTCATTGCAATCCCTCCTAAAATAAAATTCAGAATATACTGTCATGTAAACCATTACATTTACAACATATAGAAATAAGGGCTTGAAATCAATAGATTTAAAATAAAAAAATAATTATTGACAGATAATTCTGAACAAACTAAGATGAAAATGTAATCGATTTCATTTTGATGCAGCGTATCGTGTCATATCAGAAAGAAGGAACGCATATGGCAAACATCCAGCAAGTGGCGAAGCAAGCAGGGGTTTCAGTGGCAACGGTTTCCCGGGTACTCAACGGAAACAATAAAGTCACTGCCAAAACCCAAAAAAAAGTAGAGGAGGCGATTCAGGAACTGCAATACGAGCCGAGCATGCTCGGACGCAACCTGCGGAACTCGGAAAGCCGGATCGTACTTATTTTGATTCCGTCAATTTCCAACCCGTTTTATTTTGAAGTGATCAAAGGCATCGAAAACATGGCACTCAGCCAAAATTACAGCATTCTTTTATGCGAAACGGATTCAAAGCCGGAAAAAGAAGAAATTTATTTTGACCTCGTGCGCAAAAAAGTGGCGGACGGCATCATCTCGATGGATCCGGCTGTCAACGCAGAAACGCTGAAAGAACTGTCTGCGCATTATGCAATCATCCAGTGCAGTGAATATGGCGGCGGCATCGATATTCCTTATGTTACGATCGACAGTGAGGAAGCGTCATACCGTGCGGTCAAACACTTGATTCAAATCGGCCATAAAAAAATCGCACTGATGAATTCCGATGAGAAATTTTTGTATGCGCGTGAACGGCGGATGGGATATGAACGGGCGCTGCGTGAATACGGTCTGCCTTTTATCAGCGACTTTGTGGTCTATACACATGACTTGGGCTTCGAGCACGGGCAGCAGGCAATGAGAAAAATTCTTCAGCTTGAAGACCGGCCGACTGCTGTGTTTGCGGTGTCTGACGTACTCGCGATCGGAGCTTTAAAAGAAATCAACACAAGCGGGCTGCATGTGCCGAATGATATAGCGGTAGTCGGTTTTGACAAAATCGATTTTTCGAACATGACGAATCCTGCGCTCACGACCGTTGCGCAGCCGATGTACAAGATGGGATCGGTTGCGGCGCGCATGCTGATCGACAAAATCCAAGGAAAACCGGTGGACAGCGTTGTACTGGGCCATGAACTGGTCATACGTGAATCGACCACCGGATAAAACAGCCAAGACCAGCGCTCTGTTATCAAGGGGATTGATGATAGAGCGCTGGCCTTAGCTGGATATGTAATCGCTTACATTTAGTCGGGCATCTAAAAAATAAAAGGGGTGAAGAACGTGAAAAAGGCATGGCTCATTTTATTGGCATTCGTCACGATTTTTGGACTGGCGGCATGTGGCGGCGGAAGTGAAGAAACGGGAAGCACAGGCTCAACAGGCGGCGGGGAAGGCGGAAGTGAAGGCGAGCAAATGACCATCGGCATTTCGCTTCCATCGGCGACGCACGGCTGGATGGGCGCATTGATCGACAGCGCCGAAAAGCAGGCGCAGGCATTAAAAGAAAGCGACAATATTGACTACGTCATGACCAACGCAGCAGATCCGAATAAACAGGCAAACGATGTGGATGATTTGATCGCACAAGACGTGGACGTCATCGTCATGCTGCCGATCGAATCTGCAGCACTGAGCCCGGTTGGCCAGAAAATCAAAGATGCGGGCATTCCGCTGGTCATCGTTGACCGTGAATTGGAAAACGATGCCGCGACCGTTGTCGTCAAAGGCGACAATGAAGGCATCGGCGTTAATGCCGGTAAATACTTTGTCGAGCAACTGGGCGGTGAAGGGAAGATCGTTGAAATCAGCGGGCCGCCGAGTTCTGTAACCGAACAGCGCGGCGCAGGATTCAAAGAAGCGGTGGAAGGCGAGCCGGGGATGGAGATCATCGCTTCGCAAAGCGGCGATTTCTCCACCGAAAAATCACTGGAAGTCATGCAGAACATTCTGCAGGCCAATCCTGAAATCGATGCCGTATTCACGCAAGATGATGGCATGGCGCTGGGTGTTCTTCAGGCCATTAAAGAAGCAGGGCGTACAGACATTCAATTTGTAACGGGCGCTGGCGGAGCAAAAGGCGTCTTTGAAGATATCCAAAACGACGGCTTGATGAAAGCGACATTCCTGTACTCACCGACCATGGTCGAAGATGCGGTGACGATTGCAGGAGACATTGCCAAAGGCGAAGAGCCGGCGGAATCGATGGTCGTGAAAGAAGCGACGCAGGTGACAAAAGAAAATGTGGATGAGTTTTATGATCCGGAATCAAAATTTTAAGCGGACTGCCGGGAAATGCAATAACTTATTGCATTTCCTCTTTTCCTATAAGGGGGCAAGGCGATGACAACCTATCCTTTTGTGGCAATGAAAGGAATCGAAAAAGCATTTAACGGCGTACCGGTGCTGAAAAAAGTGACGCTTGAAGTGGAGGCTGGTGAAATCCATGCACTGCTCGGCGAAAACGGGGCCGGCAAGTCGACTTTGATGAATATTTTAGGCGGGGTCCATCAGCCGGACGGCGGGCAGATTTTCATCAATGGCAGCGAGATGAAACTTCTGAACCCTCATGACTCGCAAGCACAGGGCATCAGCTTTATCCATCAGGAGCTGAATATGGTCGGGGATTTGCGTGTATATGAAAACATGTTTCTCGGTTCGGAACTGCGCAGCAAAATCGGTTTTTTGAATGTAGAGGAAATGTGCCGGCAAACCCATGCCATCCTGGCAGAGCTCGGCGTGTCGATCAACCCGAAAGAATACGTGCGCAACCTTGCCACGTCCTATAAGCAATTGATCGAAATCTCGAAAGCACTGTTGCACAAGTCGAAGCTCATCATCATGGACGAGCCGACCACATCGCTTGCGGAACACGAAGTGAACCGGCTGTTTACGCTGATGCGAAAGCTGAAAGAGTCGGGTGTATCCATCATCTACATTTCACACAAATTAAAGGAAATCCAGGAAGTGTGCGACCGCTTTACGGTGCTGCGGGACGGGCAGCTCGTGAAAACGGATGTAATGCAGACCGGCAATCTTGAGGAAATCACAAGGCTTATGGTCGGAAAAGCGATTTCACAAGAGCGCTTTATCCACGAGCATACATTTGGCGACGTGGCGCTTGAAGTGGTGAACCTGACAAGTCCCGGCTTGTTCAAGAACATTTCGTTTACCGTGCGAAAAGGCGAGGTGCTCGGATTTACAGGCCTTGCGGGCGACGGGCGGACCGAGTTGTTCGAGAGTTTGTTCGGCTACCGGAAAAAATATACCGGCGCCGTTAAAGTAAAAGGCCAGCCGGTGAAAATCGATCACCCGCGAAAGGCACTCAAGGCAGGGCTCGGCTATGTGCCAAAAGATCGAAAAGAAAACGCCATCGTTAAAGATTTGAGCGTCATCCACAACATGAGCTTGTCATCGATGGGCAATTTCGAGCGGATGGGTTTTATCCAGGACAAGCAGGAGCAGGACAAATTCCAGACGTATAAAGAAGCGCTCAACATCAAAGTGCACAACCCGCGCATTACGATCGACAAATTGAGCGGCGGCAACCAGCAAAAAGTGATCATCGCGAAATGGCTTGAGGCGGAGACGGACGTTCTGATTTTCGATAACCCGACTCAGGGCATCGATGTCGGGGCCAAGCAGGAAATCTACCAGCAGATTTTGCTGCTGGCCCAGTACGGCAAAGCGATCATCATTTTGTCGTCGGAAGCCCCGGAAGTGATGCGTATTTGCCATAATATCCATGTTATGTACCACGGGGAAATCACCGCAAGCTTTACCGGCGAGCATGCCAGCGAGGAGCAAATCATGGATTACGCCACAGGAGCGAAGAGGGAGGGAGAACACATTGGCTAACGTCGATATGAAAGAATATAGCCGCGAATCGCCCAGCATGAAAAGCCGGCTGTCCTGGCTGTGGTCAGAGTACAGTGTCATCATCGCCTTCGTCATCATCTTCATTGCCGCATCCGTGATGAATCCGCGGTTCCTTGATATGAACAATCAATTGAATATTTTGATGCAAGTGTCGATCATCGGCATTATCGCTCTCGGCATGACAGTCGTGATGCTGTCGGGCGGCATCGATTTATCGGTCGGTTCTGTATTGGCGCTCGCTGGTGTCGTATCAGTGCTTGCACTCAATGCTTCCGGCAGTATCCTCATCGGGATTTTCACAGCCCTGATGATCGGGGCATTGGCCGGATTTTTGAACGGCTTGATGGTGGCAAAAGGAAGAATCGCTTCGTTTATCGCCACCCTTGGCATGATGGCAGCGGCGCGGTCGATCGCGCTTTATATAGCAGAAGGCGGGAGCGTATCGGGTGAAGTAAGCGGATTTACCGCCATCGCCAATACCGATTTGTGGATTTTCGATTTGCCTGTCATCATTTTCTTCGGAATGGCGGTGCTGATTTATATATTGATGCATAAAACCCGGTTCGGGCGCTACGTATATGCGCTCGGGTCAAACGAAAAAGCGGCGATGCTGTCAGCGATCCGCGTCGACCGCATCAAAATCGGCGTCTATACATTGATTGGGACGCTTGTCGGCGTCGCGGCGGTCATTGAGACGTCACGGCTCAATTCGATTTCCTCTTCCAGTTCCGGGGCACAGTACGAGCTGGATGCGATTGCCGCCGTCATCATCGGAGGCACGCGCATGACCGGCGGGCGCGGAAAAATCATCGGAACGATTTTCGGGATCCTCATTTTGGGTATCTTGAACAATATGATGAATTTAATGAACGTCTCGCCTCATTTGCAAGGATTCGTCAAAGGGTTGATTATCATCATTGCCGTCGTGTTCCAAAAACGGGAGTAGGGGGAGATCGGATGGGCATCAAAGTAGGCATCATTGGGTGCGGTGCGATTACCAAAATGCGCCATGCACCTGAGTATATGGCAAATCCGTATGTGGACGAAATCGTATTCTACGACCGCAATCCGGAGCGGGTGGAAGCGATGGTCCTTATGTTCGGCGGAAAGGCTGCAGGCAGTGTAGAAGAGCTGTATGCAGACCCGGATATTGCAGCGATCAGCGACTGTTCGTCAAACGAGCATCACCACCTGTTTTCCACGCAGGCGCTGTTGAGTGGAAAGCACGTGCTTTGTGAAAAGCCGATTTCATTGACGCTCGAGCATGCGCGCGAAATTCTGGCTGCACAGAAAAAGTCCGGAAAAAAATTGATGGTCGACCACAACCAGCGGTTTACGCGCGCCCACCAAAAGGCTAAGGAAATCCTGGCAAGCGGCGAGCTCGGTAAAATTTTGACGTTCCGCACAGCGTTTGGCCATTCCGGGCCTGAATCTTGGGGCATCAACAAAACCCGCTCGACATGGTTTTTCAAAAAAGAACGTTCAGGTTTCGGCGTCGGCGGGGACCTCGGCATCCATAAAGTAGACCTGCTGCAGTATTTGCTTGATGATGACATCGTCCGGGTCAGCGCATTTCAAGGAGCGCTGCATAAAACCGATGAAAACGATAAACCAATCGAAGTATGCGACAACCTCGTCTGCAGTTTGGCGACCAGCAAAGGCTATCTTGGAAACGCCGCTTTTTCGTGGACGTATTACGGGGAAGAAGACAATAGCACGATTGTTTACTGCGAAAAAGGCATTATGAAGATTTACCATAACGATGAATACCAATTGCAGCTGATCATGGAAACCGGTGAGAAAATCAACTATCAGCTGGAAGCGATACAGACGAACGATAACCAAACGAATAGCGGCGTCATTGATGAATTCGTCGAGGCGATTCGGCTGGATAAAGAGCCGCTCGTCACGGGGGACGATGCACTCCAATCACTGAAAGTTATTTTAGGAATTATGGAATCGGCTGAAACCGAAAAAGTCGTTGCCATCACGAAAGAGTCTCTCCTTCAAACATAAAGGAGAGGCTTTTTGCTTGCCGTTTTGCCTATTCAGCCGGATAAAGTCGGGGTATACTGAAAAAAAGAAAAACTTGCCGCCAAATTTACCGCAGCTGCGGCAAGGGTTTGGAACGGGTGTAGGGAGATAGACAGATGAAAGAAATAATTCACCAGAAGTTGTTAGAGATTGAACGAGTTCACGGAGTGAAGATTTTATATGCAGTGGAATCGGGAAGCCGGGCGTGGGGGTTTCCTTCAAAAGACAGCGATTACGATGTTCGCTTTATTTACATCCATCCACCTGACTGGTACTTATCAATCGACCCGCAAGGAATCGGTGACAAACGCGACGTCATCGAAGAGCCGATCAACGATTTATTGGATATTAGCGGCTGGGAAATCACAAAAGCGCTGCGGCTGTTCCGAAAAAACAACCCGCCGTTATTGGAATGGCTCAGAAGTGAAATTGTTTATTACGAGAAGTATGAATTTGTCGGTAATATGCGCAACATGGAATCCGATGTGTTTTTTCCGAATTCGATGCTCTACCATTACTTGAACATGGCGAAGAAAAACTACCGAGAATATCTGCGCGGCAACGAAGTAAAGATCAAGAAATACTTTTACGTGCTGCGTCCTGTGCTTGCCTGCAAGTGGATCGAAAAATACGGTGTGACGCCGCCGATCGGTTTTCACGAGCTGCTGGAAGACATCGTTCCAGAAGGCGAACTGAAAGACAGTGTGAATGCATTGCTGGAACGAAAACGGAATGGCGACGAATTCGATCTGGAACCGCGCATCGATGTGATCAATCAGTTTGTGGAAGCTGAAATGGAACATTTGGAAGCATACGCCAAATCGCTCGACGTATCGGTGGAAGACCCGACACCGCAGCTGAATGAGCTGTTCAGAAATACGTTGAAAGAAGTTTATGACGGAAACAAACTCTGACTTAACGGGAGGTTTTTAGATGATCAGCGAAATGGATTTGCAGCATTTAAAGCGCTGCGTGGAACTGGCGGAAACTGCTTTGTCCAAAGGCGATGAGCCGTTCGGGAGCGTACTCGTCTCGGCACAGGGAAAAGTCTTGTTCGAAGACCATAACCACGTAGCAGGAGGTGACCATACGCAGCACCCTGAGTTTGCCATTGCGCGCTGGGCAGCCGAGCATATGGCGCCTAAACAGCGGCAGGAGGCGACCGTTTACACATCGGGCGAGCATTGCCCGATGTGTGCAGCGGCGCATGGCTGGGTCGGACTCGGCCGCATTGTTTACGCCAGTTCATCCGAGCAGCTGGCCGAGTGGCTCCAGGAACTCGGTGCAGGCCCGTCGCCTGTGCGGAATTTGGCGATTCCGGATGTCTTGACCGATGCGGTCGTGGATGGGCCCGTGCCGGAACTCGCCGAGCAAGTCCATGCGCTTCATCGCCGTCTGCATGAATCAAAGCGTTGATTTCCAAAGAGGCGCAAACAGAAAAAGGACTGCAAAAAGAGAACAGGTCTCTTTTGCAGCCCTTTTTTATTTTTACACCAAGACAGGTACTTTACTTCTGATGAGGTGGTCGAATGCGCTAAGTGAAGCGGTCGCGCCGGATCCCATTGAAATGATGATCTGCTTGTATGGGCTGTTCGTGCAGTCGCCTGCTGCAAACACACCCGGAATGTTCGTCGCACCGCGCTGGTCGACGACAATCTCGCCGTGTTTTGTGCGTTCTACGACATCGCCCAGCCAGTCAGTATTCGGCACAAGGCCGATTTGAATGAATACGCCCGACAATTCCACGTGGCGAACATCGCCCGTTGAAAGATCGACATACGAAACGCCGTTTACTTTATCAGTACCGGTAATTTCCTGTGTTTGGGCGTTTGTCAGAACGGTCACGTTCGGCAAGCTGTAGAGGCGGTCCTGGAGAACCGAGTCTGCTTTCAGCGCTGCATTGTATTCAAGAACGGTTACGTGGTTGACAACGCCGGCCAAGTCAATAGCGGCTTCGACGCCGGAGTTTCCTCCGCCGACAACTGCCACATCTTTGCCGGCAAACAATGGGCCGTCGCAATGAGGGCAGTACGCGACGCCTTTGTTCTTGAATTCCGCTTCGCCAGGTACGCCGATGTTGCGCCAGCGTGCGCCGGTCGAGAGAATGACGGTTTTGCCTTTGACGACTGCGCCGTTTTCGAGTTCCACTTCGATGAGTTCCTTTTTCTCGAGGCGTGTTGCCCGCTGCAGGTTCATCACATCGATGTTGTACTCTTTGACGTGTTCTTCCAGGCTGGCCGCAAACTTCGGCCCTTCAGTGTGCTTGACGCTGACAAAGTTTTCGATGCTAAGTGTATCCAGCACTTGGCCGCCGAAGCGTTCTGCCACGATGCCGGTGCGGATGCCTTTACGAGCTGCATAAATCGCTGCGCTCGCACCTGCAGGGCCGCCGCCGACTACAAGAACGTCAAACGGTTCTTTATCAGCGAGTTCGGATGCATCAGGCAAGCTGCCGAGTTTGGCAAGCAGCTCTTCAAGCGACATGCGTCCGCTTGCGAAAGATTCGCCGTTTAGGAATACAGTCGGAACGGCCATGATGTCTTTGCTTTCAACTTCAGCTTTAAAAGCTGAGCCGTCGATCATCGTATGCGTGATGTTCGGGTTGAGCACGCTCATCAAGTTAAGCGCCTGCACCACTTCCGGGCAGTTTTGGCACGTCAAGCTGATATACGAATCAAAATGAAGCGAGCCATCGATGCCTTTTATTTGGTCGATCACTTTCTGCTCGACTTTCGGCGCCCGTCCGCTCACTTGCAAAAGTGCCAGCACAAGTGACGTGAACTCATGTCCGAGCGGAATGCCTGCAAACGTGATGCCCATGTCTTCTGTACTGCGGTTGACACTGAAACTCGGCGTTCTTTCAAGTTGTGTGTGCTCTACTTGAATGCGGGGGGACATGGCAGAGAGTTCCTCCGCCAAATCCACCATATCATGAGAGACTTTATCGCTTCCTGCACTCACTTTCAGCAGAACATCGCCTTCCAAAAGCTGCAGGTATTGCTCTAATTGTGCTTTTATCGCCGCATCTAATATCATCGTTTGGGCTCCTTAAATTTTGCCTACAAGGTCAAGGCTTGGCTTCAATGTGTCGCCGCCTTCTTCCCATTTTGCCGGGCAAACTTCGCCTGGATTGTTGCGTACATATTGTGCTGCTTTGATTTTGCCGACAAGCGTGCTTGCGTCGCGGCCGATGCCGTCTGCATTGATTTCTGCTGCTTGAACGATGCCGTCCGGATCAAGGATGAACGTGCCGCGCTGTGCAAGACCCGCTTCTTCGTCAAGTACGTCGAAGCTGCGTGAAATGCGCTGTGACGGGTCGCCGATCATTGTATATTGGATTTTTCCGATGGCTTCGGAATGATCGTGCCAAGCTTTGTGTGTAAAGTGAGTGTCCGTCGAAACTGAATACACTTCCACGCCAAGGTCTTTCAACGTAGCGTACTGGTGCTGAAGGTCTTCCAGTTCAGTTGGGCAGACGAATGTGAAGTCAGCAGGGTAGAAGCATACAACGCTCCATTGCCCTTTCATGTTTTGTTCCGTCAGTTCGATAAACTCGCCGCTTGCCGCCTGGTAAGCTGAAGCGTTAAATGGTTGGATTTCTTTTCCGATCAAAGACATAAAAAAATTACCTCCTGGATGATTTTTTAGAATTACCTAACCAGCCGTTCTGCAAAATAAAAAATATTAACCAAAGCCGATTGCTTCAATTAATATCGTTATCTGATTATAATAATTCTAATTCTATTTCCTATTGTTATATGAAATTGCCTATTTGTCAAAGGAAACCCTGAAATCTAAGAAAGTTTTAGAAACCCTTTTAATGTAAGGGTTTACAGAGGTTGGAGAAGTAGTAGGAATAGAAAAAAGTTACAACTAAACTGGATAAAATTACTAAAAAGCATATTTTATAATAGCAATATTATTGATAATTCCTATTGCATTTCTCAATGAACGAGTGTAACTGATAGAAAGAAAGCTGGCTAAAGAAACTCATGCGGCCGAATAGAGCCGGAGTGGAGCCCTTAAAATTAAGAAAATTCGGCGCGTTTATCAGACAGAAAAAGGCCAGCTGCATATAGCAACTGGCTTTTCACTTTTTTGTAAGCGAAAAAGTGATTTACTTCGCGACACTTTCTTTTTGATACCAGTATAAGCAAAGGTCGTTCATTGCTGAGGCATGGCCTTGCTGCCTCAACATCGCCGTGATGTTTCCGCGGTGGTACGTGCCGTGGTTTGCCGTATGGAATAGAATTTCCGAATAGCTTGTTTTTCTTGCGCCGGACCATGGATTTTCCAGAAGAATGCGCTGCTCAAAGTCTGTTTCGTTCGCCATCCATTCGTTATAGGATTGAGCGAGTTCCTGAAAACTTGCAGAAAACTGGGCTATGGAATAAACATTTGTTTCTTCCAGCAAACTCATTGAAGCAGATAATGCTTCTTGCATATCCATGCCTTGCAGAACGCGCAGCCACATGAGGTCCACCACATAAATGTGGCTGAATGTTTCGGCAATCGTGGAATAAGAACTTTGAACTTGAGTGTGCAGTACATCGGCCGGCAATTCCTTCAATCGCTCCAATAACACCCCGTTGGCCCATATATGGTAATTGTACATCGTTTTTGCATGATTCATTCTGCATCTGCTCCTTTAGTTTCTCGATTTGTTCGTTGCTTACTCAGTATAAAAAAGGATGTATGACAGCAGCCTGTCATACATCCTTATAGACGTTCATAATTTTTTTTGCTTCGGCTGCTACCGCCTGCTGCAAAGCGGGCGGATGCACTACTTTGACGCCGGCGCCAAAACCCAGCAGCAGCGAAAGAAGCCATCCCGCTTCCAACGGCCGGTAAACGGCAAGCGTAAACGTCATTGTTCCGTCGTCGTTCACTTTTTCGGCAGCGCTTTGAAGCTGATCCAACACGGCAGCCAGCGAATCGGGTTGGACGCTTAAGGTGATGTCTTCAAAGCCGCCTTTATCCGCTGCGGGCGCTGTTTCTTTAGGTTGTTGGTGACGCTGCAAGAATGTGCTGTCTGTCACGGTTATCTTCATCATGCGCGAAACCTTGAATTCCCTGTAGTCGCGGCGCTCCATGCAATAGCCGTACACATACCACGTATGGAATTTGTATTGAAGCCGCAGGGGTTCGATTTCGCGTGAGGTGAATTCGTTCTTGCCGTTGACGTAATCAAAGCGCAGCCGTTTTTGATTGTGTATCGCTTGCCGCAGCGCGATCATCGACCGGGGTTCAGTGCGGGTGTCCAAATCAATTGCCAGCGCTTCGCTGCTTCGTTTTGCATCAAGTACACGAAGCCGTTCGACCGTCTGCTGCAAGTCCTTGTCTTGGAAAAGCGACGAAAGACTGGCGAGCATACTGACAAGGTGGGCAATATCCGAAGAACCCAGAAGGCTTTTGTCGAACTTATACCCTTCGATAATGCCAAACCCGCCGTTTGTGCCTTGATGCGAGACGACTGGAATACCGGCAGCACCAATCGCCTCAATGTCCCGGTAAATGGTGCGTGTGGATACTTGGAATTCCTCGCTGAGCTCTGTAGCGGATAGGATTTCGTGATTCAGCAGCTTGAATATGATCGCAATCAATCGTTCCAGTTTCATCGGTCCATTCTTTCTTCGCTGCCGCTCAAGCGGCCCTCATCGTTCCACTGGCCATACATCCGGTTGTGTTTGGTGTGGTGGATAAACTTATCCAATCGCCGGTTGTACACATCCGCATCGTGCCGGTAGCTTTGGATCGTATCGATGCGAATGCGCCGGTACAATTCAGGAAAGTTCAGGAAATTTTCATACACTTGGCTGTCTTCTTTTATACGAGCTTCAATCACCGGATCAATTTTGAAAGCCTCTGGCCGCATATCGGGGAGGATTTGCAGCCCTTGTTCTGTCATCAAGCCGAGACGGTTGAGCCTGCGGACCCGTTCCTTGTTTAATTCGGTCCAATTGCTCGCTTTTTTTCTCGGGGACAGCCGTTGGGCCAGTTCCGTGTCAGACAGCTTTTTCATTATGCCGTCAATCCAGCCAAAGCATAACGCTTCTTCAACGGCATCCATGTAACGGATGACGGCAGGCTGCTCTTTAATGCTGACAAGTACCCAGCAGCAGTTGGCGGTATGGGCGTTTTCTGCGAGCCAAGCTCTGAGTTCCTGCCTGGTTTCGGCTCGAATCAAATTTTCCATTTCCACGATCAGCTCGTCCTTTCGCTTTTCAAAGTGTGTTAATCGGCTTTCAGCCGCTGGCGTGCGGAATTTTTATCAACAGAGACCGGGATATGCTCGAGCGCCTGGCCAAGCCCGTATAGCGGCATGTTCGCATAAACGGATTCATACTGCCCTTTTTGGACGTGGAAGGTCTCGTGGTAAATGCCGACAGCATCATTGCCGCGTGTGCTTTTATTGAAATTTTTCCAAGCGGCCAAGTGTTTGTCGTTTCTTGCATATGCCATCAAGTCGTCAGTCGAGCGCCAATATTGGATCATCGTTGTGGTTCTCAGGCCGAAATAGCTTTCCATCGACAAAAAGCCCAATTCGTCTTTGTGCGTGTACAATTCTTTGATCATTCCGGGCATTACAGCGAAGACAGGCAGCCATTTATGCACCGCCAGCCGGTTGTTAAAGCGCATGCCGATAATAAAGACCACAATGTCCTCGTCGTTGCCTGTCGTAAAGCGTCCTGGAAACACATGCTTAGCCATGTTTGTTCCTCCTTTATCGAACTTGTGTCAACGTCTGATTGCACCACTGAATGCCCGCTTCTGCCATTCGCTTTCCGTAATCCAATGTAAACAGCCAGTACATCGCGTCCTTGTCCTGTGCACTGTGCTCCCGGATACCCTGTTCGATCGCCGCGTATGTATCCAGGCGAAGTTCGAGCCGCTGCCGGTAATCCTCCAAAAGTGAAACGGTTTTTTCGACCGGTTGATTGGCCCCGAAAAACAGCTTGAGCAGTACTTCGTTGCGCTCAGCGGGCGCTTGCCCGATCGGCTGGCCGATCCATTCTTTCAGTACGGCCAAGCCTTTAGCGGTCAGAAAATATTCGATTTTATCAGCACGCCCTGGGGTAGAGGCGGATTTTGCTTCAGCCAATCCTTCTTCGGCAATCAGTTTGAGTGTCGGGTAAATTTGCCCGTAGCTGATTTTCCAGAAATGGTTCAAGCTTTGGTCCATAAATTGCTTGATGGAATAACCGGAATTGCAGTTCGTCGTGAGGATGCCAAGTATCGCGTAAGTCGTATCGTTATAAACTTTCATCTTTTCACACCTATCTAAAAGATATATATCATTTAGATACATAATAAGCCGGCAGACAGAAAAGTGCAAGAAAATAGTCTGAATAAAACAAAAAGATCTGCTCGGCATCGGTCGGCCAAGCAGATCTTTTTAGTGGATTAAAGTGCTTTATGAAATAGCGTCCATCAGCTGTTGCAGCGTTTCAGCCGTTTCGAGCGACGAGATGGCTTCAAGCAAGGCATCCGCAGAATCCGGAGCTGCTGAAGCCAGCTTTCCGACCAATTCCTCTTGATCGAGCGGTTTTTTCGGCGAGCCTTTTGGTACGTCGACTTGAATCGAACGGCTGCCTGTTTTTAATCGGCAGTCGATGCGCGTAAAGCGGCCTTTCGGCACCGCATCTTGGGATGCCTGGATGTCTGTGCTGTAACGCCGCTCGATCTTTTCGAAAAACCGGCGGTAGGCAGGGTCGACCGGCCGCGCCGTAAAATTTTCCGATGAGAGCTTTTGTTCGTCAATGGCTAGGGCCAGTACGTATTCGATGCTGAAGCGGCCTTGTTCGCCGGTTTCAGGACGCTTATACACCAGCGCGGCATCTCCACGCGGCGGATACGTGACGGTGATGTGCTCTACATCTGCCAGTGAAAACGGATTTTCCGCAAGCAAAAGCCCGATTGCATCGGCACCTTGATGGGCTGCCGAACAAAACGCGTATTGCTTGAACCACAGTCCGGGTGAAACGATTTTCCAAGGCTTGCCGAACTGTTCGACTTCCGCTAATGCAGCGTCGGGGCCGTCCCCGTAGACGGCAAAAAAACCGGATGCTCCGTCGAGTGCGGTTTCTGAACCGCTGAAGCCGGCCTGAGCCAGCTCAACTGCCTGATAAGCGCTTTGTGCGGCAAAGCCGGCATGAAGCGGTTTGGTTTCGGTGCCAAACTGAACACGCAGCCCGCTCGCTTGCGTCGCTGCCAGGCCGAGTGCTGCGGCTGCCTGCTTTTCGCTAAAGCCGAGCAAGTAGCTGCAGGCTGCGGCCGCAGCAATGCCTCCAAGCGTCGCTGTGTTATGGAAGCCCCTTTCATAATGTGCTTTGCCGATTGCTTTGCCGAGAACCGCCATCGTTTCGACACCGATAATATACGCTTCCAGCAAACGCCTGCCTGTCGTTTTGCCTGAGTCGGCCGCAGAAAGCAGCGCTGGGATGATGACGGTGCTCGGATGGCCCCGGACATCTTCGTGGACATCATCAAAATCCAGCACATGGCCGATAAAGCCATTGAACAAAGCAGCTTGAGCAGGGGACAAACGGCGTTTCAACCCAATAAGCGGGACGGCAGGAAAAGAATTTTCTTCCACGAGCGATAAGATCTTCGGGACAGCTGGATCATTACTTGCGGCCAGACATGAAGCGAAAAAGTCGATAAACCCTCTTTCGGCCTGGCTATAAGCTTCTGATGAAAAAGCCGGCGGGTGGATGATGTTCTCCGCGAAAACGTGCGTCACCATATTAAACTTCCTGCTCGTTTGCCTGCAATTGGCGCAGGAATTTACGGGTGCGCGGATTTTCAGAGCGGTCGAAGATTTCCTCCGGCGTTCCTTGCTCGACGATAAAGCCGTCTGCCATAAACACCACTTTATCCGCCACTTCTTTGGCAAATTGCATCTCGTGCGTCACGATGATCATCGTCGTGTCTTTTTCGGCGATGTTTTTGATGACCTGGAGCACTTCGGCTACGAGTTCCGGGTCGAGTGCGGAAGTTGGCTCGTCAAAAAGCAGCGCTTTCGGGCCGACTGCAAGCGCCCGGGCGATTCCCACGCGCTGCTGCTGGCCGCCGGACAAGGTGACAGGGTAGTTGCCCGCTTTTTCAGAAAGCCCGACTTGCTTGAGCAGATCCATTCCGATCGCATTTGCTTGCTCGGCTTTCATTTTTTTGGTTACTTTCAACGATTCGGTCACGTTTTCCAATGCGGTTTTGTTTTTGAACAAATTGTAGTTTTGGAATACGAACGCCGTTTGCTGGCGCAGTTTTTTGACGTCATTGCGGTTATGCTTTTCTGCATCAAACCGGACGCCGCCTATTTCGATAATGCCTTTATCGGGCGTTTCCAAATAGTTCAGGCAGCGGAGCAGCGTCGACTTGCCGGATCCTGAGGGTCCAATGATTGCGACCACTTCGCCTTTATTGACGGAGATGGAAATGTCGTTCAGGACAGTCAAGTCCTTGAATTGTTTTTTCAAGTTTTGAATTTCAATCATGTTTTCACCTACTTTTCATATGGTTGATTTACGCGTTTTTCGTAAAGGCTTTGCACATAACTGTAAAGGACAGTCAACAGCCAGTACACAATGGCGATGACCAAGTAGGTTTCCAAATACTTTAGTGAAGAAGAGGCGATGATTTTGCCTTGTGCAAACAGTTCGGTTACGCCAAGCGTAAAGGCAAGCGACGTTTCTTTCAGCAAGCCGATAAACGTGTTGCCGGTTGCCGGAATGGCGTTTTTGATCGCCTGCGGCAAGATGATGCGGCTATAGCCTTGCAACTTGCTCATGCCAACTGTATAGCATGCCTCCAGCTGGCCGTTGTCGACCGAGTTCAGTGCGGCGCGGAAGATCTCCGATAAGTACGCCGAGTTTTTAACGCTGAGGCCAATCACGGCGGCCGTTACAGCATCCATTGCGCTCATACTCGGGAAAATCTGAGGCAGCCCGTAGTAGATAAGGAACAGCTGGACGAGCGTCGGCACGCCCCGGAAAAACGAAATATACAAAGAGGCGAGCTGATGCAGCACAGGCACTTTGTTTTTCGTGATAAAAGCGAGCACCAAGCCGAGTACGATGGCAATGAGCATCGAGATAAACGCCATAAACAATGTAATCGGTACATAGGGAAGGACAGCCGGGAACAATTCAAAGAAATACGTTACGTCAAAGTTCATTTTCGAAAGCCTCCGCGACTAATGCCCGTTGCTGTTCATTCAGCAGGTGGGGCAGGATGGGTTTGGCCAGGTAGACGGTCAGGTGGCCTTTGCCGAGATCGGCCTGCCCGGCCCGCACATAGCCTTTTCGGATATACATATCAGCAAGCCACGGGTGGCTGTCGGCCGTCCCGAGAGACACCATAGGCACTTTCAACTGCTTGGCCAGGACGTCTTCTTCAATCCATTTCATGAAGGCAGTGCCGATGCCTTTTTCTTCGTTTTCCGGATCAACCGCAAACCACCAAATATGGGGAACACCGTACGGACCCGGCTGATTGCCCCACGGCATGCGCAGCGACAAGGTCGCTTGGATACGGCCTGCCTGCTCTCTCACATAGCACAGGTTGTTTTCAATGTTGCGCGTGACCAAATCCAAATCGGCTGTAGCCGCTGCAAAATGGATGCCCAATTCGCGGACCGGCGCATAAGCGCGGAGCGTAACCGCCAAAATTTCTTCTGCGTCCTGTACAGTAGCCAACCGGTAATTTAGCATGTTTTTCACCTACTCTTTCGCATCTGAAAATGAGTTTGCGGGCTCGGCCAATCCGAGGTGCCCTCGCAATGTGGAGGATTCGTATTCTGTGCGGAACAGGCCGCGTTCCTGCAGGATCGGAATGACTTGGTCGACAAACAGGTCCAGTCCATGCGGCAAAAGCGGCGGCATCAAGTTAAAGCCGTCACAGCCGCCCTCAGTCGCCCATTCTGCCATTTTGTCGGCAAGCTGCTCGGGTGTGCCGATAAACAAGTGATGACCGCGCGAGCCGGCAATTCGTTTGTATACTTGTTCAAGCGTCAGCTGCTCTTCTGCAGCCATTTTCGAAATCAGTTCAAAGCGGCTTTTGACGCTGTCGGTCCCCGGGAAATCCAGGTCGGTAAACAACGCATCCAGCGGGTAATTGCTGAGGTCGGCACCGCCGAGATAGGAAGACAGAACAGCAAGGCCTTCTTCTTTCGGGATGAGGTTTTGCAATTCGTCGTAAAGCTGCTGCGCCTGTTCTTCGGTTTCGCCGAGCACGGGGAAGATGCCGGGCATGATCAATACTTTTTCAGGGTCACGGCCGAATCCTTCCACACGGCGCTTGACGTCTGTATAGAACGCTTGGGCGTCGGCGAGGTTATCCTGGGCTGTGAAAATCACTTCGGATGTACGTGCAGCCAAATTGCGTCCATCTTCTGATGATCCGGCCTGGATGAGAACCGGGTGGCCTTGCGGCGAGCGTTCGATGTTAAGCGGGCCTTTCACTTCAAAGTGCGGTCCTTTATGGTCGATCACATGCATTTTTTCTGCGTCG
>JASKZU010000023.1 GCA_030147455.1 Planococcus sp. (in: firmicutes)
ATAGATGCAACTGTTCAGTCCATCAAAAAAGCAGTCGACCAAGCTGAACGCATGATCGGCAAAGAAATTCATGAAGTGGTTCTTGGAATTCCCGCTAATCAGGTGGCTTTGCAGCCGGTTAAAGGAATCGTGGCCGTCAACAGCGAAAATCGTGAAATCACAGACGAAGACTTGGAACGCGTATTAGAAGCAGCTCAAGTTATGTCGATTCCGCCGGAACGCGAGCTTGTCAATATCATTCCAGAAGAGTATGTAGTGGACCATCTGGGCGAAATCAAAGACCCGCGCGGCATGATTGGAATTCGCCTTGAAATGGATGGTACAATGATTACAACGTCTAAAACGGTCTTGCACAATGTTTTGCGCTGTGTGGAACGGGCAGGCCTTGAAATCCGTGAAATCTATGTCCAGCCGTTGGTTGCCGGAAATTACGCATTGACCGAAGATGAAAAAAATCATGGCACCGCTTGCATCGACATCGGTGGAGGGTCAACTTCCATTGCAGTGTTCCGCGACGGACAGCTCCGTGCTGCATCAGTGATTCCGGTCGGAGGCGACCACGTAACAAAAGATTTGTCCATCGTGCTGAAAACCCCAACCGAACAAGCTGAGAAAATCAAGCTTGAACATGGACATGCTTTCTTCGATGATGCATCTGAAGAAGAAGTGTTCGAAGTGCCGGTAATCGGTTCTGATTCGAGAGAACAGTACAGCCAAAAATACATATCTGAAATAATCGGGGTTCGCATGGAAGAACTTTTCGAATTGATTTTGGATGAGCTATATCGCCTAGGCGTCGAAGAATTGCCAGGCGGCGTCGTTTTGACGGGGGGCATGGCAAAAATGGACGGCCTTCCAGAACTTGCACGAAGCATTCTGCAAACTCGTGTCCGGTTGTTCACTCCTGAATTTATCGGCGTGCGCGAACCGCAATATACAACGGCAGTAGGATTGATTCAATATGCATATGCAGAAGACTTATTCTACGGAAATGTCGGACATGGTTCAGCTGCTTCCCATTCCCCGAAAGTGGAGTATGTGGAGCCGCAGCCGAAAAAGCAAAAACAGCCGAAACCACCAAAGCAGGATAACGAAGGTGTCGTCAGCAAAGCCAAAAAAATGTTTGACCGTTTTTTTGAATAAAATCATCATTGTGTCCGGCTTATGTTCAAAAGCTGAGCAATCTTAGGAGGAAATCAGAATGTTGGAATTTGATACAAATATCGATGCATTAGCCGTAATTAAAGTTATTGGTGTCGGCGGTGGCGGCAACAACGCCGTCAACCGGATGATCGAGCACGGTGTCCAAGGTGTGGAATTCATCGCGGTTAACACGGATGCACAAGCTTTGAACTTATCCAAAGCAGAAACACGCCTTCAGATCGGCGGTAAATTGACCCGCGGGCTTGGAGCTGGTGCAAATCCAGACGTCGGCAAGAAAGCAGCAGAAGAAAGCAAAGAGCAAATCGAAGAAGCACTCCGCGGGGCGGATATGGTCTTCGTTACTGCCGGAATGGGCGGCGGTACAGGTACTGGCGCTGCACCAGTCATTGCAGGCATTGCCAAAGAATTAGGCGCTTTAACTGTAGGCGTGGTAACACGTCCGTTCACATTTGAAGGGCGCAAACGTTCGACTCAAGCAATCGGGGGCATTGCCACGATGAAAGAGTCGGTTGATACATTGATTGTCATTCCAAACGACCGTCTTCTTGAAATCGTCGATAAAAACACGCCAATGCTAGAAGCATTCCGTGAAGCGGATAATGTTCTGCGCCAAGGTGTCCAAGGTATTTCCGATTTGATCGCAGTACCTGGTCTGATCAACCTTGACTTTGCCGATGTAAAAACAATCATGTCGAACAAAGGCTCTGCACTCATGGGAATCGGTGTTTCTTCTGGTGAAAACCGTGCTGCAGAAGCTGCTAAAAAAGCCGTTTCCAGCCCACTGCTAGAAGTTTCTGTAGACGGAGCAAAAGGTGTTCTCATGAACATCACCGGCGGTTCGAACTTGAGCTTGTATGAAGTACAGGAAGCAGCGGATATCGTGGCATCGGCTTCTGACGAAGAAGTAAACATGATTTTCGGTTCTGTCATCAACGACAACTTGAAAGATGAGATCGTTGTAACAGTTATCGCAACTGGCTTTAACGAAGAATTATTGAATCCAGCAGGACGTGCGCCGCGTGGATCAGGATTGAATGCCAACCGCATCCAATCGATCCAGCAGCAGAATCCGGCGCCTTCTATCCGTGAAGCCCGCCGTGAGGAACAGTCACAGCGCCGCGAAGAGCAAACTCCTTATTATAACAACCAGGAGCCTCAGCGCCAGGACAAGCAAAGCGAAGATGCACTTGATATTCCGACGTTCTTGCGCAACCGCCAAAAACGCCGTTAATCCCAAACCAGCTGCCCATAGGCAGCTGGTTTTTTTATAAGGTGAACGATATTAAAAAGGCAAATCGGTTAAAAGTGACGGGAATCTGCTCTAATATGTGTCAAATGCGGCAACTGCCTTGATTAAATCTCTAGCTGAATTGATAAATCGTTAGTGTCTTGGTACAATAAAGTGAACGTCTAGAGAAAAGTTGTGAGCATATGAAAGCGATTAAACCTATATTTGAAGAAATGACTGACAAATTAGCGCAAATTCGAGATGATATCCAAGTTATAGCCGTTACCAAACAGGTAGGAGTCGATCGGACCCAGGAAGCTGTCGAAGCCGGCATCCGCCACCTCGGTGAAAACCGTCCCGATGGTTTGGCCAGCAAGCATGCCAACATCGAAGGACAAGTGGTTTGGCATTATATCGGCGCCCTTCAAACCCGCAAAGTAAAAGATGTAATCAATATGGTGGACTATGTGCATTCATTAGACCGGATGAGTTTGGCTAAGGAAATTCAAAAACGCGCCATAAAACCGGTAAAATGCTTTGTGCAAGTGAATATATCCGGCGAGGATTCAAAAAGCGGATTTGCAGCAGCGGAAGTTCCTGCTTTTATCGAGTCCTTGCGGGATTTTGATAAAATCCAAATAGTCGGGCTGATGACCATGGCTCCCAATACAGAAACTGAATCGGTCCTGCGTACAACCTTCAAAGGATTGAAAACGCTGCAGCAGCATATTGCAGAACAAGCGTGGACGCATGCCCCCTGCACGGAATTGTCAATGGGAATGTCCAATGATTACTTGATCGCCGCCGAAGAAGGGGCAACCTTCATACGTGTCGGAACGGCATTGGTGGGGTCGGAAAGCGAGGCACAGAGATGAGCATAAAAGATAAGTTTAAAAACTATTTTTATTTGGATGAGTATGAAGAAGAGCCGGCACCGGAAGAACGCAAGCAGCAGCGCCCTGTGCAGCGTTACGAAAAGCCTGCGGCCGCAGCCACTGTGACCACCCAGACAAATGTCTATAAGACAGCAAAGCCTGAAAAAGAACGCCGTGAAAAAGTGGAGGAACCTACTGTGCAAAACATTGTCAATTTGCAAAATTCAACTTCATCAAAAGTCAGCCTGGCTGAACCGCGTGTATATGCCGAAGCGCAGGATATTGCAGAAAGCCTGAAAAACAAGCAGGCTGTGGTCGTCAATTTGCAGCGCATTGAGCGTGACCAGGGCTTGCGCATCATTGATTTCTTGAGCGGCACAGTTTACGCACTTGGCGGAGACATCCAGCGCATCGGAACGGATATTTTTCTATGCGTACCGGATACTGTAGAAGTAGATGGCGCCATTTCCGACTACTATCACGACGATTCACAATAAGAAAGGTGTTTAAAACGAATGAGCCTTTTTGTATATTTTTTGTTACAAGCTATTAGAATTTACACATATGTATTGATTGCAAGCGTCTTTATGAGTTGGGTGCCAAGCATTAAGGAATCCGCGTTTGGGCAAATGATTTCCCGCGTCACGGATCCTTACCTGGATATTTTCAGACGCTTTATCCCGCCGATCGGCATGATCGACATTTCACCAATTGTAGCTATATTTTCATTAAGCTTGGCCAGCCAAGGAATTATTACACTTTATAATTTCGTATGGTAATGAACTAAGCCTAATTGCAACACGCTTTTAAAAAAGACGGAGAAACGCTATCTCTGTCTTTTTTTATATGGTCCCGCAAAACTATTCAATCAAACTGGAGGAAAATGAGTATGGAAGAAATCTTTCAGCATTTCCGCAAAGACGAACAGCAATTTATTGAGCAAGCGTCAGATTGGCTGCGCGACGTAGAGGATATGTATGCGCCGAGGCTCACCGATTTTCTGGACCCGCGGCAGCGCTTTATTATCGCTTCGCTGATTGGAGCGAGAGATGTCTTGATGAGTGCATCGGGAGTATTCGATAATGCAGAACGCGAACGTGTCCTGCTGCATCCGTCTTATTACGTTGCCTCGCCGGAAGATTTTCAGGTAACACTGTTTGAACTGCGCTACCCAGTTAAATTCGTGACGTTAAAGCATCCGGATATTTTGGGCGCGCTGATGTCGCTCGGCCTTGACCGGGGGAAATTCGGTGATATCCGCATCGGTGACGGGCGCGTTCAGCTCGCCGTAATGGAAGAAATCGCGCCGTATATACGTGCTAACTTCACGAGCGCCGGCAAAGTGAAAGTCCAACTTGAGGAAGTGACGGACGCTTCATCGTTTTTGCCTGTCTTTGAAGAGTGGGCAGAAGAAGCGCATACAGTCAGTTCACTCCGTTTAGATACAGTGATGAGCTCTGTGTACAAGATTTCCCGTCAAAAAGCAGCCGCACTGATCAGCGGCGGCAAAGTAAAAGTCAATTGGTCTGAACAAGAACAGGTATCGTTCGAACTGCACGAGTCGGACATGATTTCTGTTCGCGGCCATGGACGCGTTCGTGTGTTGGCGATTGAAGGGCGGACGAAGAAAGACAAAATCCGCCTGCAAATCGGTAAATTGGAACCGAAAAAATAAAACCGCGGGGAATCTCGTGAATAATACTGAAATTTCCCGCCATCAGCGGTATAATGAGAAGAAGAACGCAGACAGTAAGGAGAGATACGATGCCTTTATCACCACTAGATATACATAATAAAGAGTTCAGCCGCGCATTCCGCGGATATCAGGAAGACGAGGTCAACGAGTTCCTGGAACAGATTATGAAAGATTACGAAAAAGTATTAAAAGAAAAAGCGCAAATGGAGGAACGTGTCAAATCCACCGATGAGCGCATGGGCCATTTCACCAACTTGGAAACAACTCTGCAAAAGTCCATTTTCGTCGCTCAGGAAGCTTCTGAGGAAGTCCGCAAAAATGCACAAAAAGAAGCAGACCTGATCGTTCAGGAAGCGGAGAAAAACGCCGACCGCATTGTCAACGAATCGTTAACGAAAGCACGCCGCATTGCAACAGAAATTGAAGAGCTGAAAAAGCAATCGAAGATTTTCCGCAACCGCTTTAAAATGCTGGTAGAAGCGCAGCTTGATTTGATCGAAACAGAAGACTGGAATACATTGCTCGAGTATGACTTGGATACAGAAAATCTCGAACAAATCGAAAAGAAAGAAGCAGGCAGCACAGCGAACGATTAAGCCGGCCTCTTGACGTTAAAACAAACAACTTCTATAATTACGACATACTTGAAAATATGCGTTGATGGAGACAGTCTATGCAACATTCCGCAACAGCGAACCGGGGATGGTGGAAGCCCGGCAGCGGAACTGCATTTGGAATATCACTCCTGAGCCGAACCGGTGAACAGCAGTAGCCGGTTCCGTCTTGCCACGTTACGGCGTTCAAAGTGGCAGCCAAGCGCTGCAACAAGGGTGGTACCGCGAGCTTCTCGTCCCTTTCCAGGGATGGGAGGCTTTTTATTATGCCTACAGGAGGAATAGAAATGGATTACAAAGATACATTATTGATGCCAAAAACAGAGTTTCCGATGCGCGGCAACTTGCCGAACCGGGAACCGGAAATGCAAAATAAATGGGAAGAAATGGATATTTATAAAAAAGTGCTAGACCGTACGAAAGACCGACCGTTTTTCGTTCTTCACGATGGGCCGCCCTATGCGAACGGCGACCTGCATATGGGCCATGCGCTGAATAAAGTGTTGAAAGACATGATCGTCCGTTCACGCAGCATGATGGGCTATCATGCCCCTTACGTACCAGGCTGGGATACGCACGGTTTGCCGATCGAACAGGCATTGACCAATAAAGGCGTTAACCGCAAAGAACTGTCTTTGGCAGAGTTCCGCAAGCTTTGCGAAGAATATGCTTACGAACAAATCGACAGCCAGCGTTCACAGTTTAAACGCATTGGCGTGCGCGGCGACTGGGAAAATCCATATGTGACGCTGAAGCCGTCATATGAAGCGCGCCAAATCGAAGTGTTTGGCAGCATGGCGAACAAAGGCTATATCTATAAAGGGCTGAAGCCGGTTTATTGGTCCCCGTCAAGCGAGTCATCGCTTGCGGAAGCGGAAATCGAATACCACGATAAAAAATCACCGTCGATTTATGTATCGTTTCCGGTAACAGACGGCAAAGGCGTACTGGAAGAAGGCGTCAACCTGATTATCTGGACGACTACACCATGGACCATTCCGGCAAACCTCGGGATCTCCGTACATGCTGATTTGGACTATGCAGAAGTAGCTCATGGCGGTTCGAAATTTGTTGTCGCTAAAGATTTGCTCGAAGAGGTAGCGCAGGAAATCGGCTGGGAAAACTACGAAGTCGTCCGGACGGTGAAAGGGCAGGAGCTTGAGCATATTCTAACAAAGCATCCGCTTTATGACCGTACGTCACTTGTGATGCTTGGCGATCACGTAACAACCGATTCCGGTACAGGATGCGTCCATACAGCTCCTGGCCACGGGGAAGACGACTTTTTGGTCGGCAAAAAATACGGATTGGACGTCTTGTGCCCAGTCGATGAACGCGGTGTCATGACAGAAGAAGCGCCTGGCTTTGCCGGCGAGTTTTATGACAAAGCGAACAAATCAATCACAGAAGCGCTGCAAGAAGCTGGCGCACTGGAAAAGCTTTCGTTTATCACGCACTCTTACCCGCATGACTGGCGGACGAAAAAACCGGTCATTTACCGGGCGACGGCGCAATGGTTTGTTTCCATTGACGCATTCCGCGAACAGATCCTAAAAGCTATCGACGAGACGACGTTTACGCCGGCATGGGGCGAAACCCGTTTGTACAACATGCTGCGCGACCGCGGCGACTGGAACATTTCAAGACAACGAGTATGGGGCGTGCCGATTCCGGTATTCTACGCAGAAAACGGCGACCCGATCATCACGGAAGAGACGATTGCGCGCATTGCGGAATTGTTCCGCGAGCATGGATCGAACATCTGGTTCGAGCGCAGCGCAACGGAATTGCTTCCGGAAGGCTTTACACACCCGAGCAGCCCGAATGGCGTTTTTACAAAAGAAATGGACATTATGGACGTATGGTTCGACTCTGGTTCATCCCACCAGGCTGTGCTGGATGAGCGGGAAGATTTGCAATACCCGGCAGACCTTTATCTAGAAGGCTCTGACCAATACCGCGGCTGGTTCAACTCATCGCTTACGACGAGTGTTGCCATCAATGGCATTGCGCCGTATAAAGGTGTATTGAGCCATGGCTTTACACTGGACGGCAATGGCCGCAAAATGAGCAAATCGCTCGGCAACGTGATCCTGCCGTCCAAGGTCATGAACCAAATGG
>JASKZU010000043.1 GCA_030147455.1 Planococcus sp. (in: firmicutes)
TGAGCGTTTGTTCCAGCTGTTCGGAAAAATAAATCCCGATAATTTGCATGGCTAACAGAATGAGTAAAATGTAAATCAGGACAAATTTCACATGAATCGATTTAAAAAAGCCTGTCTTGAGCATTCAGCCTACTCCTGTTCAGGGTTCCGCAAGTAGTAACCAACGCCTCGGCGCGTCACAATCCATGCCGGATGACTTGGGTTGTCCTCAATTTTTTCACGCAAGCGGCGAATCGTTACGTCCACTGTCCGTACATCGCCAAAATAGTCGTAGCCCCATACCGTCTGCAGCAAATGCTCACGGGTCATAACCTGGCCGATATGCTTGGCTAAATAATGCAGGAGCTCGAACTCGCGGTGCGTCAGTTCAATCGTTTCGTCGCGCTTGAGCACAAGGTAAGCGTCCGGCTGAATCGTCAATGACCCTACTTGGATATCGTTTGAATTGATGCCTTCTTCTTCTGCCGGCACTACATTCAGGCGGCGCAAGTTGGCTTTCACGCGCGCAATCAGTTCACGTGTCGAAAACGGCTTCGTGACGTAATCGTCCGCACCGAGTTCAAGGCCGAGCACTTTGTCGATTTCCGAGTCTTTTGCCGTCAGCATGATAATTGGAAAATCGAATTTCTTGCGGATTTCACGGCAAACTTCCATGCCGTCGCGGTTCGGCAGCATGATATCAAGCAGCATCAAGTCCGGCTGGATTTCTTCGGCCACTTTGATCGCCTCATCGCCGTCATATGCCACCACTACATTGAATCCTTCTTTTTTTAAGTTAAACTGCAGAATGTCTGCAATTGGCTTCTCGTCGTCTACTACCAGTATCGTCTTGCTCATCTTTCTTCTCCCCCTCTACATACCTTGTATTCGTCCGGTTTGTAAATCTTTACTATCCTTTACTTTATCATTATTTCGTGCTTTTCGCACCTTTAGGTGGTCAGACGAGTGCTGCCGGTTGGATCTGTTGAGTTGGAAAAGTGAACTCGATAATTAAAGAGAATTTTTTTATTTCGATGCATCGTTCTCATTTAATTGTCGTTCTATACGCGCCGCCTTGCTTGGGGTTGAGCTTTCGCAGTAAGCCAGCAAGACCGTCTGTCTCACCGCTTCGCTTCACCCTTGAGCGCATGGCGGCTTTTTTGTGCATTTCTCGAAGAATTGTTCAAATGGTAGATTACGCGAATGGCAAGTATACAGTTAGAAAGCTTTGTCCAAGAGCGACTCTGCTTGTTGTGATTGCCGGTACATACCCGCCGCCTTGCTTGGGGTTGAGCTTTCACGATGAGCCAGCAAGACCGTCTGTCTCACCGCTTCGCTTCACCCTGGAGCGCATGACGGCTTTTTTTGTGCATTGCTTCAAAAAGTCTAAGTGGAAGAGTATGCGATTGGCTGTTTGTGGGAGTTGAATAAGAGTGTCGGAAAGATTTTGTCCAAGAGCGACTCCGCTTGTTGTGATTGCCGGTACGTACCCGCCGCCTTGCTTGGGGTTGAGCTTTCGCGATGAGCCAGCAAGATCGTCTGAGCAAGATCGTCTGCCTCACCGCTTCGCTTCACTCTGAAACATATGGTGGCTTTTATAGTTCATTGAATGGGTTGTGTAAAATAAGGTTTGCTTTACGAGTTCTTTAGGCAAGCAGCAAGTCTTTGTATGCCTTATAAACTTTTCAATTAAAACTAGCTTGCGCATCAACAAGAAAAACCGCCGCACTCTTTGAGAGTGCAGCGGTTTGAAGTTTAGACTTAACGCCAAACGCTTTTGACGATGTTGGTTTGGTTGCGGTCTGGGCCGACTGAGAAGATCGAAATCTGGACATCTGTCAATTGCGCGATGCGCTCCAAGTAGTGGCGGGCGTTTTCCGGCAATTCGTCCAATGATTTGCATGATGTTACGTCTTCCGTCCAGCCTGGCATTTCCTCGTAAACGGGTTCGCAGTCTGCGAGCATGCGCAAGTTGGCTGGGTATTCCGTGATCAGTTCGCCTTGATAGCGGTAAGCGGTACAGATTTTCACGGTATCAAGGCCTGTCAGAACGTCGATCGAGTTAACGGTCAAGTCCGTCAATCCGCTGACGCGTCTTGCGTGGCGCACAACAACACTGTCGAACCAGCCGATGCGGCGCGGGCGTCCAGTTGTCGTGCCGTATTCTTTGCCGATTTTGCGGATCCGGTCGCCGGTTTCGTCGAACAACTCTGTCGGGAACGGGCCGTCTCCAACGCGCGACGTGTAGGCTTTGCAGACGCCGATGACGTGTGAGATCATAGTCGGTCCCACACCCGCGCCGATTGTCACGCCGCCCGCTACCGGGTTGGATGATGTAACGAATGGATAAGTTCCTTGGTCGATATCGAGCATGACGCCTTGTGCGCCTTCGAACAAGACGCGGCGGCCTCCATCAAATGCATCGTTCAGCACTTTCGATGTATCCGTTACGTATTTCGCGATTTCCTGGCCATACTCATAGTATTCCTCCAGAATTTCCTCTACTGTGAATCCGCCTGTTTCGTAGAACTTCTCGAACATGCGGTTTTTCTCGTTCAAGTTTTGGCGAAGCTTTTCTTCGAACACGACGTGATCCAACAGATCCGCCATGCGGATGCCGATGCGTGCAGCTTTGTCCATGTACGCAGGCCCGATGCCTTTGCCGGTCGTGCCGATTTTATTTGCGCCGCGGCGCGTTTCTTCAACTTCATCTAATTTGATGTGATAAGGCAGGATGACGTGCGCGCGGTTTGAGATGCGCAAGTTCTCAGTGGTCACTCCACGGTCATGAAGGCCTTTCAATTCTTTCACCAATGCTTTCGGATCTACGACCATGCCGTTTCCGATAACGGATGTTTTGTCTTTATAAAAAATCCCTGATGGAATCAAGTGCAATTTGTATGTTTCGCCGCCGAAGATAATTGTGTGCCCGGCATTGTTCCCGCCTTGGTAACGTGCAATTACTTCTGCCTGTTCCGATAGAAAATCCGTAATCTTGCCTTTTCCTTCGTCTCCCCATTGCGTTCCTACTACTACGACTGATGTCATCGTCCGCACCTCCGTTAGGCTTGTCGCCCTGTTTCAAACAGTGTTAATTGTATCAATAGAGTGAGCCATCGTCAATACAAAACTAAAGAAAACACGAACATAAAAACACAGCTTCGTGTTTAATGTTCGTGTTTAAAAGTCGCTGCCTCCACCGTGTTCTGCCCAGTCGATGGTGACAAACTTGTTGTATTCTTTTACAAATGCCAGTTTGACGGTGCCTGTCGGGCCGTTCCGTTGCTTGGCGATGATGATTTCGATCATGTTTTGGTCTTCGGTTTCTTTGTCATAGTAATCTTCACGGTATAAAAACGAAACAATGTCGGCATCCTGCTCGATCGATCCGGATTCACGAAGGTCGGACATCATCGGCCGCTTGTCTTGCCGCTGCTCAACGCCACGCGATAACTGCGACAGTGCGATAACCGGCACTTCAAGTTCACGCGCCAATCCTTTTAGGGAACGGGAAATATCGGATACTTCCTGCTGGCGGTTTTCGCCGGATTTGCCGGGCCCTTGAATCAGCTGCAAATAATCGATCATGATCATGCCAAGGCCGTATTCCTGTTTCAGGCGGCGGCATTTCGCCCGGATATCGTTGACGCGGATACCTGGCGTATCGTCGATGAAAATGCCGGCATTTGATAAACTCCCCATTGCCATCGTCAGCTTGCGCCAGTCTTCATTTTGAAGCGCGCCCGTCCGCATGACCTGGGCATCGATATTGCCTTCTGCACAAAGCATCCGCATGACGAGCTGCTCTGCACCCATCTCCAAACTGAAGATGGCGACATTTTCGTCTGCTTTTGTTGCGACGTTTTGCGCCACGTTCAAGGCAAAAGCCGTTTTACCGACGGATGGCCGGGCTGCTACGATGATCAAATCGTTGCGCTGAAAGCCCGCCGTGACTTTATCCAAGTCGCGGAATCCAGTCGGAATGCCGGTAACATCGCCTTTTCGCGTGTGCAAAAGTTCAATGTTGTCGTACGTTTTAACAAGTACATCTTTAATGTGGATAAAGTCGCCCGCATTCTTGCGGCTCGATACTTCCATCATTTTCTTTTCCGCTTCCGCAAGCAGTGCTTCCACTTCGTCTTCGCGCGTAAAACCGTCCTCAACAATCGAAGTGGCTACGCGGATCAGCCGGCGAAGCAATGCTTTTTCCTCAACGATATGGGCATAATGCCCAACATTTGCGGCGGTCGGGACGGCATTGGCGATCTCGGTCAGATACGACAAGCCCCCAACATCTTCAAGCTCTTTTTTGACCGATAGCTCTTCTGTCACCGTCACCAAGTCGATAGCTTTGCCGCGATCCGAAAGATCGATCATCGTTTGGAAGATCTTTTGGTGGGCAAGGCGGTAGAAATCCTCCGGCATGACGATTTCCGCAACGGAAATCAGTGCCTGTGGCTCCAGGAAGATGGCGCCGATAACGGATTGCTCAGCTTCCTGGTTATGCGGCGGGACGCGGTCAATCGATTCGTTCATGTCTATTCCCCTTACGCTTCTTCAGTAACGTGCACGCGAAGTGTAGCTGTTACATCCTGGTGCAGCTTCACTGGCACGTTTGTGTAGCCAAGTGCACGGATGGCATCGTCCAATTCCATTTTGCGCTTGTCGATTTTGTGGCCGTGTTTTTTCTCGAGTTCTTTTGCGATTTGCTTGGTGGTGATCGAACCGAATAGACGGCCGCCTTCACCGGATTTTGCTGTCAGTTCTACAGTCAATGCCTCGAGCTCAGCCTTTAGTTGCTTGGCATCGTCCAATTCCTGCTCTGCTGCTTTTTCCTGTTTTTTCTGCTGGCCGGCAAGCTTGCTCATGGCCGCTTGGTCGGCTTCTACAGCCAAGTTGTTTTTTAACAGGAAGTTGTGGGCATAGCCTTCTGCCACGTTTTTGATGTCGCCTTTTTTACCTACATTTTTTACGTCTTTCAAGAAAATAACTTTCATTCTTCAGATCCTCCTCTATAATTTTCCAGCAATGCCGTTTTCAACTGCTCGACGGCTTGCTCAACTGTCGCATCCGGCATTTGTGTTGCCGCATTCGTCAAGTGACCGCCGCCGCCGAGTGTTTCCATCACCACTTGGACATTCACTTCGCCGAGCGACCGGGCACTGATGCCCACGCCGCTTTCAGAGCGCTCTGCGACGACAAACGACGCGTTGACGTCTTTCATCGTCAGCAGGATATCAGCCGTCTGGGCGATCAATACAGGGCTATAGGCGCGCCCTTCTTCGCCTTTGGCAATGGCGATGCCGTCGCCGACGAATTCAACGCTTTGGACGATTTTCGCCCGTTCGATATACGTATCCAGATCTTCTTTCAGCAAGCGCTGCACAAGCACCGTATCTGCTCCGTTCGAACGCAGGTAAGACGCGGCTTCGAACGTTCTGGCACCTGTGCGCAGCGTAAAGCTTTTTGTATCGACGATGATGCCGGCAAGCATCGCCGTCGATTCGAGCATCGTCAGTTTCTCGTGCTTCGGCTGGTATTCAATCAATTCGGTCACCAGCTCTGCCGTTGACGAGGCATACGGCTCCATATAAACGAGCATCGTGTTGGTAATGAATTCCTCGCCGCGGCGATGGTGATCGATCAATACGACGCGCTCCATGCGCTGAAGCAGCCGTTCGTCGATGACCATCGACGGTTTATGCGTATCGACCACGACCAATAGAGAATGCCCGGTCATCTCAGACAGCGCCTCTTCCGGTGTGATAAAGCGGTCGAATAAATCCGGGTCGCTTTCGATTTCTTCCATCAAACGCATGACGCTGCGGTCGTATTCGTCGAAATCGATGACGATGCGCCCTTTGACGCGGTTCATCTCCGCCATCTTGGCTACGCCGACCGCAGCCCCGATCGAGTCCATATCCGGCATTTTGTGGCCCATGACAAAGACTTGATCGCTCTCTTGGATCAAGTCGCGCAGTGCATGCGAAATGACGCGTGCGCGCACTCGTGTGCGTTTCTCGACGGGGTTGGTTTTGCCGCCATAGAATTTCACTTTACCGCTTGGATGCTTGATCGACACTTGGTCGCCTCCGCGTCCTAGTACAAGATCAAGCCCTGACTGCGCCATGGCGCCGAGTTCGATGAGCGATGCAGATCCGGCGCCGACGCCGATGCTGAGCGTCAATGCCATATTGTCTTTTGCCGTCACTTCACGGATATCATCCAGCACCGCAAATTTCGTTTGTTCTAATTGCTTTAAAATAGATTCATTGAATACCGCAATAAACCGGTCTGAGGAAATGCGCTTGACGAAAATGCCGTTGTCGCTTCCCCACTTGTTGATCAATGACGTGACCAGGCTGTTCAAATTGCTGCGCACCTGGTCGTCCATGCCTTGCGACAACTCATCGTAGTTATCGATAAACAAAATGCCGATAACGGTGCGGTCGGCATGGTACAAAGTTTCGATTTCCACTTGTTCGGTAATGTCGAACAAATAAAACAACCGGTCGTCTGCCCGGTGATACACGCGGTATTTGCGCCCGGCCAGCGCAATGGTCATTTCGTTCGACTCGGAAGATTTGACCAGCTGGTTGAATTCTTCTGACAATCCGTATACCGATTCGCCGATCAGCGTATCGTAATCCAGCGCGGACGTCATGTATGGGTTTGCCCACTCGATCTGCTGGTTTTCGTTGACCAGCAGAATCCCGATCGGCATTTCCAGCAGCGCTTCTTCCCCGACTTTTTTCATCCGGTAAGACAGCGTCTCGATATGCTTTTCGGTCGCTTCGTAATTGCGCTTTTCCATAATCCAAGCCGACGAAATCGCAGCTCCGTAGAGCAGTGCGAAAATGCCTGCACCCCATTCCGACCAGAGGGAGATGAGAATCACAGCGGCCATTCCAAGAGCCAGCAATGCCAGCAGTGGATATCTTAGATTACGCTTCCTGAAAAAAGCCGACATTCATTTCAGCTCCTTATTTTCCTTTAGAATCATGTGCCCGCTTGATCCAGCCGCGGATGTCGAAGCCAAGATCCAATATTCCGATGATGCTTGTAAACGACTGCAGCGGAAAGGCCAAAATCGTCACCAGCACCGTCACCCAGCGCGGCCAGCCTTCTTGCTGAATATAGAAATGGTAGAACGATACCCCTTGCAAAAACAGCAGGAACTGCAGCAGCATCGAAGCATTCGAAACAACTAGGAACGTCATCGTCCCCGGCTGCAAATCCGAAAGCAGCGACACCAAGATGACAATCAAATAAAACCACAGCACGCTCTTTGGCAAACGCAGGTCCTGAAACGGCGGAAACTTCGGCACCGGTATCCCGAGCCGCTTTAAAATCGGCAGCAGGATCAATAGAAGAAGCCATATAATGATAAATGTCGCCAATACCATTAAGGTTGGCAGCACCGTTTCAAAGCTTAGAACAAATTGTGCAGTGGCTGCATCATAATTTTCCGGTATGGTCTGCCCGCCGTTTTCCATAATCGTTTTCGCTTGATCAAAAGCTGTGCGCATCATGCGCATAAATGATTCCAGTACATTGATGCCTAATATAGCGATAGCCGATACGTACAACACCATTAATGAAATCAGCAGCGTAATGCTTGTTCCCATAAACATGAAAAGCTTGCTTTTCTTATAGTGTATAGACAACCCGATAGCCAGGCCGACTGCAATAGAGACCAATGCTAAAATCAGAGCCGGCACCCCTCCAATGATGGCGCCCAGTGCAAGCGCCGCAACAGCCAGAAAAGCCGAGGCATTTGGCGGATACTTGGCACTATACCATGCAATCGGCAATGGTAGAAACCACAAGCTAACGAGCCACAATATAGGAACATATACAGGCATGGCCAACAAGGCGGCAAACAGCACCGCCACTATAACCCCGTTCTTTAATTGATGTGCTTTTTGGTTAGGCATAGCGTTGTTTTTCATCTTCTTTCGAGTTTATTTCATCCTTGTAATTGTACCATGATTCAAGTTTCCGAACAAAAAAGGGAGGTTGGTGTGCAGTTAGTTTTGCATCAGAGATCTCGGCATGATTTCATGTACCGATTGAAGCCTATTCTTGATCCGGAGCCGGCTGGCTTTGTACAGAAAGCTTTTGTCGAATTGTATGTGCACTGATTAGGAGCGTGTTGTTAGGAGTCCCGCCGACCTGCTTCGGGTAGCCTCTTGCCA
>JASKZU010000080.1 GCA_030147455.1 Planococcus sp. (in: firmicutes)
CTGTTTCGCGGTCGATTGCGACAGCATTATCAATTTCTTTAAACGGATCTTTCGGATTAATATGGTCGTAGAACATAACACCGTTCAAGTGATCGAGTTCGTGCTGAAATGCGATGGCCGGAAGCCCTTTTAAACGCATTTTGAATTCATTGCCGTCCAAATCATAACCTTTAACAGTGATTCGTGCATAGCGTGGAACAAAGCCCGGGACAGAACGGTCGACCGACAAGCAGCCTTCGCCGCTCGACAAATAGGCTTTTTCAACCGAATGGCTGACGATTTTCGGATTCACGGCAACCATGCTCAAATTTTCGCCGGAATGCTCATCGAAATGAATGGCGAATATACGCTTTGACCGGTTGATTTGAGGAGCTGCAATGCCGACTCCCGGGCGCAAGTCGAACTTTTCAATCATTCGCTCGTCTTGGCTGTTGATCACGTACTGCAGCAAATCTTCGCCCAACCGGCGGTCTTCATCAGAAAGGGGAATGGTTACTTCCTGTGCTTTCTGGCGTAGGGCAGGGTGTCCTTCACGGATAATATCTTTCATCAAAATCAACTGTGTTCATCCTTTCGTAATGCACGCGGGTGTTTACATTGTACAGCACGAATTCATTTTTGAAAAAAGAAATTGCTTTGACTTTTATTGTAATTTGCGTCTGTTCAATTTATAGTTGAACCATGGAATTCGAGGGGGACTTTATTTGAAGAAAACAGCAATGGCTATTGGACTGACCGGAATTTTATTTCTTTCGGCTTGTACGGGCACTAGCACCGAAGAACAATTGAATGGCATACTGGAAGCGACATTCGAACAAGAAACCGAATACCGTGACGTACAAGGTGAACTCCAGGATCGTGAACAAAACGAGCAGCAAATGTTTGAATCGATCATGGCACTGACCAAAGAACAAGAAGCTGAAGTGGAGGAAAAAGCGGCCGAGGCTGCGGCTTCTGCAGATGAACGGCTGGATTTGCTCGAAACCGAACGTGAATCGATGGCAAATGCGGCAGAAGAATTCCAGGACATCGAACAATTGACCGAAGAAACCGAAGATGAAGCGTTAAAGCCGGATCTCGAAGCGCTGAAAGCGCAGATGGAGGAACGGTTTGCCAAGCACCGTGAATTTACTGATGCTTACCAAAAGCTGACAGAGCAGCAAAAAGAGCTTTATGAAATGGTGGCAGAAGAGGGCATGGACTTGGAAACATTGCAAAGCAAAACGAATGAAGTCAACGAACAAAATGAATTGGTGCAGCAAGCTGTTACAGCCTTTAATGAGCAAACGGAACAGTTTAATCAATTAAAAAATGAAACAATCGAAAAAATTGAAGCAGAAAACGACTAAACAGCCTTTTAGGCTGTTTTTCTGTGTTATAAAAGTAGTGGTCTAATCAGTTGTATTATAATACAGATAGTGTTTTTCTTGTAGTACAGTTTTGATAGTAATTTGGATTTTCACCAAACAAGTACAGGTGAATAATGTAATGTTCTTCAATGATTGACCCAATAAATGTGGTGGCGTATACTGAATAGGAATGTGATGATTGTATCAATAAGCTAGAGTGATAATTTTAATACAGATAAAGGAGAGTTGCTTTTATGGCTGCGAAAAAGAATCAGCAATTCGATCCTGTAGAAACATTGCATGCGATCGAAGAAAAGTTTGAAATGGTTCAAGTATTAAACGAAGAAGGCGAGATTGTAAACAAGGATTACGATCCAAACCTTTCCGATGAGCAATTGGAAGAATTGATGAAACGAATGGTGTACACGCGCATTTTGGATCAGCGTTCGATTTCATTAAACCGTCAAGGCCGTCTTGGATTTTACGCTCCGACTGCCGGCCAGGAAGCTTCACAATTGGCTTCACACTTTGCCTTGGAAAAAGAAGACTTTATTTTGCCGGGCTACCGCGACGTGCCGCAATTGATCTGGCACGGCTGGCCGCTGCACCAGGCATTCTTGTTCTCCCGTGGTCATTTTAAAGGAAACCAAATGGCTGAAGGCTTGAACATCTTGCCTCCGCAAATCATCATCGGCGCCCAGTTTATCCAGGCAGCCGGCGTAGCGCTTGGCTTGCAAAAGCGCAAAAAAGAAGCAGTGGCTGTAACGTATACAGGCGACGGCGGGTCGTCACAAGGCGACTTCTACGAAGGCATTAACTTTGCCGGCGCATTCCGTTCACCAGCAATCTTCATCGTTCAAAACAACCAATTCGCCATCTCTACTCCGCGCGAATTGCAGACATCTGCGAAAACCATCGCACAAAAAGCAGTTTCTGCAGGAATCCCGGGTGTATTGGTAGATGGAATGGATCCACTTGCTGTTTACGCTGTTACTCGCGACGCACGTGAGCGCGCAGTGAGAGGCGAAGGCCCGACATTGATCGAAACGATGTGCTACCGCTATGGACCGCATACAATGGCCGGCGATGACCCGACACGCTACCGTACTTCTGATATCGACAGCGAATGGGAAAAGAAAGATCCACTCGTCCGTTTCCGCAAATACCTCGAAGCTAAAGGCTTGTGGAATGAAGAAAAAGAAAATGAAGTAATCGAGAAAGCAAAAGAAGAAATCAAGGCGGCGATCAAGCAAGCCGATAGCACGCCGAAGCAAAAAGTTTCTGACCTTCTCGAAATCATGTATGAGGAAGTTCCATTCAACGTGCAGGAACAACTCGATATTTATAAAGCAAAGGAGTCGAAGTAACTCATGGCACAAATGACGATGATCCAAGCGATTACGGACGCTCTGAAAACAGAAATGCAAAACGATGAAAATGTTCTTGTTTTCGGTGAAGATGTAGGTAACAACGGCGGTGTATTCCGCGCGACTGAAGGATTGCAAAAAGAATTTGGAGAAGACCGCGTTTTTGATACGCCGCTTGCAGAATCAGGCATCGGCGGACTCGCTATCGGACTCGGCCTGCAAGGGTTCCGTCCAGTTGCGGAAATCCAGTTTTTCGGTTTTGTTTATGAAGTAATGGACTCTATCAGCGGACAAATGGCACGTATGCGCTACCGCAGCGGCGGATCGCTTACTTCACCGGTAACGATTCGTTCGCCGTTCGGCGGCGGGGTTCACACGCCGGAAATGCACGCTGACTCTCTTGAAGGATTGATGACTTCACAGCCAGGTTTGAAAGTAGTCATTCCATCGACTCCTTATGATGCTAAAGGCTTATTGATCTCAGCAATCCGCGACAACGATCCAGTTATTTTCCTTGAGCACATGAAGCTTTACCGTTCGTTCCGCCAGGAAGTGCCGGAAGAAGAATACTCGATTCCACTTGGCAAGGCAGATGTGAAGCGTGAAGGATCTGACTTGTCCATCATCACTTACGGGGCAATGGTGCAGGAAAGCATCAAAGCTGCTGAAGAGTTGGAAAAAGAAGGCCATTCAGTAGAAGTTATCGATTTGCGTACGGTCCAGCCGCTTGATATCGAAGCAATCATTGCTTCAGTCGAAAAAACAAATCGTGCAATCGTTGTTCAAGAAGCGCAAAAACAAGCTGGAATTGCAGCAAGTGTTGTAGCAGAAATCAACGACCGTGCGATTCTAAGCCTTGAAGCGCCCGTACTTCGTGTAACTGCGCCAGACTCTGTATTCCCATTCTCGCAAGCAGAACAAGTTTGGCTGCCGAATGCGAAGGATATAGTAGAAACAGCGAAGAAAGTGTTGAACTTTTAATCTTCAGCATATAGGTGCAGGCTGGCTGCCTGCACAACCATTCCAATTACAGGTTTGCTAGACGTTAAAGCGACTGGCAAACCTGTCAACTCGAACAACAGCAGCATTTATATGGTGATCCGTATCGAATGTACAATAGAAAGGGTGACTAGCATGGCGTTTGAATTTCGCTTGCCGGATATCGGTGAAGGAATCCATGAAGGTGAAATAGTAAAATGGTTCGTCAAGGCCGGAGACACGATTGAAGAAGATGACATTCTATGTGAAGTACAGAATGACAAAGCAGTCGTCGAGATTCCATCTCCAGTTTCAGGAACAGTAGAAGAAGTGTTGGTAGAAGAAGGAACAGTTTCAGTAGTGGGCGATGTATTGGTAAGAATCGATGCGCCTGATGCAGAAGACGTTCACTTTAAAGGCGGCAAAGATGACGAGGAAAAACCGGCATCAGAAGCCAAGCCTGAAGCACAACAAGAAACAGAAGAGCAAGTGCAAGCTGGAACAGCAGAATCCGGTCAGGATGTTGAAAAATCACCATCACAGGAAACTCCGCCGGTCGGCAACACTGGAGCCGGCGCACAGCCGCAAGCAGACGAGCCGAGTGATTCAGGCGCGCGCGTTATCGCGATGCCGTCAATTCGCAAATTTGCTCGCGACAACGACGTCGACATCAA
>JASKZU010000093.1 GCA_030147455.1 Planococcus sp. (in: firmicutes)
GATAAACGCCGCCCACTTCAAAAGCATTGGTCGGAAGCTCAGCTGTAAAATCCGGCACGATTTTCGAAAAATCCACCGGGTATTTGATATATTGGTCAATCTCCATTTCACGCGTCTTGATTGGCAGCAATCCGCCATTGGTTTCCTGGTAGCGATCGACCGCATTTTGCACTGTCAGCAGCTGGTCTTCGTAAGGAATCTGATTTTCCGCGCGTTCGCTGCCCGGATAAGCACACCCTGTCAAAACCAGGCTCAATAACAGCAAAAGCACAAAAGACTTCTTCTGTTTCAACACGTCCATCTCCTTAGGCGCCGCCGGTCGGTCCGCTGAATACAGTAAAGACCATGATAAAAAAGCCAAGGATCAGCAGAACATACGCGATTAGCGCAAATAGAAATTTTAAAATACCGTTTTGCAGTTTATATCGGCTAAGGTAAATCATTCCCATTGAAATGATTAAAAAAGCGATACCCGCAAAAGATACCCACATTTTATCCAAAGAACTCATGAATAAGCCGCCTTTCGTCGAGTTTCATTCCATATTATAGCATACAAAAAGGAGAGGCAGCAGCAAGCAGTGCCTCTCTTTGTGACAATTACAGCAAGTCGACCAAATCTTCCATTTCATTTTTCTTCATGCGTCCCATAAGGCCGGCGACAGCTGTTTCCGGCGTAACGCCTTCAAACAACACTGTGTAAAGCGCCTCAGTAATCGGCATCGGCACTTGGTATTCGCCGGCCAATTGATGAGCCGCTTTAGTTGTTCGGATACCTTCCACAACCATGCCCATTTCTTCTTGCACTTCATCCACATTCTTGCCTTGGCCGAGCATATTGCCGGCACGCCAGTTGCGTGAATGGACGCTAGTGCACGTAACGATCAAATCACCGACGCCTGAGAGCCCTGAGAACGTCAATGGGGTTGCCCCTAACCGAACGCCAAGACGGGCGATTTCCGCCAAGCCACGGGTCATAATGGCCGCTTTAGCGTTATCTCCATAGCCGAGCCCATCCGTAATTCCGACAGCCAGTGCAATGATGTTTTTTAATGCGCCGCCAATCTCAACACCGATGACGTCTGTGTTGGTATAGACGCGGAAATAAGAATTCATGAACAGGTCTTGGATGCGATTGGCAGCTTGTTGATTTTCACACGCTGCCGTAACCGTCGTTGGATGTTCGAGAACCACTTCTTCCGCATGGCTCGGGCCTGATAAGATGACGATCTCTTCTATCAAATCCTGGGATACTTCTTCACGGATCATTTCACTGATGCGTTTCAGGGAATCCGGTTCGATTCCCTTAGACACATGGACGAACAACGCTTTTTTTGTCATGCGCTGTTGAATATCGCGGCATACTTCGCGGATGGCTTTGGTCGGCACTGCCAATACGAAAATATCCGCATGGGCTACCGCTTTTCCCAAATCAGCAGTTGCTTTGACGCCTTCAGGCAATCGAATTCCTTTTAGATAGCGATTGTTCGAATGCGTCGTATTGATTTCAGCCGCCTGTTCCTCGCGGTGCGTCCACAACAGCAAGTCGTGCCCATTTTGCGCAAGTACGTATCCAAGCGCAGTGCCCCAGCTGCCGGCTCCAAATACAGTTACTTTTTCCATCTTTATCTCCCCTTTTATGTGCGCGCTCGCGTAATCAACCGCAACGGCGTACCTTCAAAGTCGAAACTTTCACGGATCCGGTTTTGCAGGAACCGCTCGTAACTGAAATGCATCATTTCCGGTTCGTTGACAAAAACAACGAACGTCGGCGGTTTTACAGCCACTTGCGTCACATAATACAGTCTGAGCCTGCGCCCTTTATCGGACGGGGCCGGGTTCATCGCTACAGCGTCCTCGATCACTTCATTCAAGATACTCGACTGAATGCGGCGCGAATGGTTGTCGTTGACGCGGTTGATGATTTCAAGAATGTTGTGGACGCGCTTGCCGCTGATTGCTGAAACGAAAATGATCGGCGCATAGTCAAGGAACAGGAAATGTTCCCGGATTTGCTGCGTGAATTTATTCATGGTCTTTTCATCTTTTTTCACAGCATCCCATTTGTTGACGACAATCACGACTGCTTTTCCAGCTTCGTGTGCATAGCCGGCAATTTTCTTGTCCTGCTCCTGGATGCCTTCTTCGGCATTCAAGACGACAAGAACAACGTCTGAACGTTCAATCGCACGCAACGCACGGAGCACACTGTATTTTTCGGTACTTTCGTATACTTTGCCTTTTTTGCGCATGCCTGCTGTATCAATAATGACGTAAGGCTGGTCTTCGTATTCGTATTGTGTGTCGACAGCATCGCGCGTTGTACCTGCGAGCTCGCTGACAATTACACGGTCTTCGCCAAGAAACGAGTTAACCAAAGAAGATTTGCCGACATTCGGGCGTCCGATCAACGAAAACTTAATGACGTTGTCCGGATATTCTTCTTCGTCTTCATCCGGGAAATTTTTTGCGACTTCGTCGAGCAAGTCTCCAAGCCCAAGTCCATGAGATCCGGAAACCGGGAACGGTTCGCCCACACCCAGCGCATAAAAGTCATAGACCATGTGGCGCATGTCCGGGTTATCGATTTTATTGACAGCCAAAACAACTGGCTTTTTCGTGCGGTACAAAATTTTTGCTACTTGCTCATCCTGTTCGGTTACGCCATCGCGCCCGTTGACAAGGAAAATGATAACATCCGCTTCTTCCATGGCAACTTCCGCCTGGCTGCGAATTTGTTCCAGGAACGGTTCGTCGCTGAGGTCGATGCCTCCTGTATCGATAATGTTAAATTCATGAGTGAGCCAGTCAGCCGAACTATAAATGCGGTCACGGGTAACTCCCGGGATATCTTCCACGATGGATACGCGTTCGCCTACTACGCGATTAAAGATTGTGGACTTTCCTACATTCGGCCGGCCAACGATTGCTACTACCGGTTTTGACATAATTTATTCATCCTTCCACTTCTGATAAGCCTATTATACACGAAAAAGAGCTCGACATCTGCATTATGTCGAACCCATGAAATTGTCCAATATTCAGTTATTCGCAAGGGCCGCAAATTGAGCCGTGTCAAAGCCGCGCTGCTGCAAATGATTCAGCAGTTCCCCGTTTACGACAACGGGACACTGGCGGATTTCTTCAATTGTACGGGCGCCCAGTGCAGTCATGAGCATGGCAAGGTCTTCATGAAGCGCCTGGATTTCTTCGATCAGCCCTGCTTCTCCCTGCTCTACTGCCTGCTTTAAAAAGCTGCCGGCAATTCCGGCTGCATCCGCACCCAGGCGAAATGCACGAATCACGTCACCAGCGTCCTGAATGCCCCCGGAAGCAAGAACGGTGCCGGAAAATCCCTGCTTGCACTCGACGATTGCCGCTGCTGTCGGGACGCCCCAGTCTTCGAAATAGGCAAGCTTGCGCTTTCTGCGTTCATTTTCAATACTGGCGAAATTGGTTCCGCCAAAACCGCTCGCATCAATTGCGGCGATGTTGGTTGTTGATAAAAGTTCTGCCGATTCTTTGGAAAGGCCGAACCCCGTTTCTTTGACGATTACAGGAACATCCAGCGAATCAGCGATGATTGCGATGCGCTCCAAAGCGCCGTTAAAGGCTCGGTCGCCTTCCGGCATTACCAGTTCCTGCACAACATTCAAATGAATTTGAAGCGCATTTGCTTCAATCATTTCAACGGCTTCCTGCGCCTGCTGAAGCGTCGCTTCGCTGCCGAGGTTACCGAAAACAACGCCGGACGGATTTTCTTTTCGGACGACGCGGTAACTTTCGCGTTCTGCCGGATCTTTCAACGCTGCCATTTGCGAACCTACCGCCATCGCGATGCCGGTTTCTTTTGCCGCTCTCGCAAGCAGCGCATTCATCTTCAGCGTATCAGCTCCGCCGCCGCCGGTCATGGCATTAATAAAAACAGGTGATTTCAACTGCAAATCACCTGTTTTCGGCTCTAGAGAAACATCCGTTAAATCAATGCCAGGCAGCGCCTGGTGAACAAACCGCACACAGTCAAGCCATGTGCTCCGGCATTGCCCGGTCGACAATGCATAATTAATATGGTCCATCTTTCTTTTTGCACGCGACATTTATTCAGATTTAAATCCTTTAAGTTTATCGCCGATAACATCGCTGATAGAGAACCCTGAAGATTCTTCCGGCATGTCGTAATCAGAATAGTCCTGCTCAGCTTCTTTTTCCTGCAGCTCTTTTATGCTCAGTGACAAGCGCTTGTCGTCTTTGTTGACTTCCAGCACTTTTACTTGGACTTCCTGTCCTTCTTGAAGAACTTCATGAGGCGTGGCAATATGCTTATGGGCGATTTGCGAAATATGCACCAGGCCTTCTACACCCGGCAGCACTTC
>JASKZU010000107.1 GCA_030147455.1 Planococcus sp. (in: firmicutes)
GTTTCACTTTGTAGAAATCTGTGGATAATATTAATAGATAATTGTATACTATTTTATAAGTCTTCAAACCCTATAATTGAATAACCATTGTGCTGAGTGTTTCGGACAATAGCGCCGTAAAGAACGCCAAAGAGAATTTTTTTATTCTTTTTGGTGTTATTTTTTTATTTATTCAAAAAAATCAGGAAATATGCATACGAAAACCGGCACAATGCTGAAGACTATTTATGCTGATTTAATACAATCTGCTTTTTCATCTTTATTTTGCTGCTTTATATTTATTACTTATATAAGGAGTGTCCCGAGTGACCGAGAGACAAAAAAATCAAAATGCCATTGCTGAATATGTAGAAACATTTTTGGAAGAACATTTCGGGGAGAAACCCGAACAAATTGACATAACATTGCGTTCCCCTTTCCTTCTTATCCATATGGCCGGCTTCTTATTGCCCGCTGAAGAACTGCTGTTGGAAAAAGGCAGGGAAAAACAAGTGCTCGAAACACGCGATATCCTTATGCAATCCGTAAAGGAAGAGTTGTTGAAAGGTCTTGAAGCCCAAATAAATCAACAGATAGATGGCCTTTATGCAGACTGGAATATGTCCAAACAAAGTGGATTGTTGATTGTTACCCTGAAAAAACAGGGCGAGAAAGCAGACGATTTCTCCTGGCCGCAAGGAGTCAACCAAGAAATATTGAGGGAAATTATTATCTTAAACAGTATCCGAACACAAAAAAAGCCGGATCAGACCAATTTCTATTGGCTGAATGATCAGGTTCTTTTGATCGAACGCCTTGGCGTACTGATAGATATTGAGAAAAAACTAGTGGAAAATGGCGTTGCCGAAGAACTGCGCCTGGCCAAGCGACCGATGGAATACCGTATCATTGAACTTTTTAACCTGCAATCTATCTTGAACAGCCAAGTTCAGGACCTGTTTGTTGATTGGAATTTTCAACATGATGTAAGTTATATGGTTCTTATATTGAATAAAGATAAGAGTCAAGAACTAAAATCATGAAGCAGGCCTCTTGAAAATGAACAGTTGTCACTCGACAAAGGAGCTTTTGAACATGCTTGAAGAAAGAAACATTCAATCTGATATATCGGGATACATTTCCAATATGCTGCGAAAACATTTCGGAAAAGGACCGACTTCCGTTTATGTTACCTTCAAAAGGCCATATATTGTTATTTACTTTAGAGGGTTTCTCAGTCCAATGGAGAAAATCCTGCTCGAGCAAAACGAATGGAAGCGTGTGCTGGAAACCAGGGATTTGCTGTTAAATGCGTTAAAACCCCAGATATTGTCGGAACTTCTGAGAATAACAGAAGTAGAATGCACCGAACTCTACGCTGATTGGAACATTTCATTGCATACAGGAATATTCATCGGAGTCATGGAAGAAAAAGCGGCGGTCGATCAAGTAAAGTGGGCAAAAGAAAGCGATCGAAAAACCATTCACCAAAAAATCGAAAAGGTGAACGAGGCTTCTCGGCGCAACCCTTGTTTAATCGAAAGCATTTGGCTAAGCGATCGGATTTTTCTGGCCAAGCGCAGCGATATTCTGGTCGGTATAGAAAAAGCGTTGATTGCTGAAGGCTATGCCGAGGTATTGAAGATGGCCAAACGGCCGTTGGAACGGAACTTGTTGGCCGAGGCAGGGTTGGAGAAAATATTCCAAAAAGAAATACTCGATATTTTTATGGATTGGGATTTTGATCAGAATGTTGGCTATATTGTCTTTATATTGGCCGCGAATCCACGCGATTGATCTCTTTGCTTTTGTGCACTTCCTGCGCAGTTGACATTTGTGAGGTTCACGCTATAATAAAAAACAATATCTGCATAACGAAGATTTGTTCAACCATTTCGGAGTATAAGAGTAAAAGCGACGATAAGAACGATTACCTTTGACTAAAGCAAACAGAAAGCTGCCGGGAGATGAGAGGCGCATGCGGTGTCTAAGGGAATACCTCTTTGAGCTGTGCACCGAACCTTTTAGTAGGCTGCACCGGAGTTGCGCCCGTAATCTGCGCAGGAGTATCGCTTCGGCTGTACTTTCAAAGGAGGGCCTCGCGAGCGGTCCTCAAACAAAGGTGGTAACACGCACTTATCAGCGTCCTTTAGGATTTTTCCTAAAGGGCGCTTTTTGTTTTGGCTCTTATAGAACTTGCCATATTAATTCATTAATATTACAAGGAGATGTTAGCATGAAATGCACACCCGAAGAACAAATGAAAACCATCCAAAAAGGGGCAGCCGATCTGATTGAGGAAGGCGAACTGTTCGATAAGCTCGAGCGTTCCTTTAACGAACAACGGCCGCTCATCATCAAACTCGGGCTCGACCCGTCTGCGCCGGATATCCATCTCGGCCACGCGGTTGTTTTGCGCAAGATCAAACAAATGCAGGATTTAGGCCACCAGGCAGTTATTTTGATCGGTGATTTTACAGGACGCATCGGCGATCCATCCGGCAAGGCAAAAGGACGGAACGCGCTCAGTGATGAGACAGTGCGTAAGAATGCGGAAACTTATTGCGAACAGATTTTCAAAGTGCTCGATGAAGAAAAGACGTCGGTGCGCTTTAACAGCGAGTGGCTCTCCAAGCTGACATTCGAAGAAGTTATCAAACTCGCAGCCAGTACATCGGTTGCCCGCATCTTAGAGCGCGATGACTTTCAAAAGCGCTACCACAACCAGACGCCCATCGGCATTCACGAGTTTTTTTACCCGCTGATGCAGGCTTACGATTCTGTGGAAATTCAAGCCGACATTGAACTTGGCGGCACCGACCAAACGTTCAATATCCTGATGGGACGCACGCTTCAAAAGCATATGGGGCTTGAAAAACAAGTAGCGCTTTTCATGCCGCTATTGGAAGGGCTCGACGGCGTAGAAAAGATGAGCAAAAGCCTTGGCAATTACATCGGCGTCAGCGAAGCTCCTGAAGTAATGTTCAAAAAAGTGATGGAAATACCGGATGCGCTCATTATTAAATACTTTGAACTTGCCACAGATGAACACCCTTTGTTTATCGAGCAAATTCTTGAGCGCCTCGAAAACGGCGAAAATCCACGCAATATCAAGCTGGAGCTGGCAGAAATCATTACGGCCCTTTACCACGGAAAAAGAGCGATGGCCGAGGCAAGAAGTTACTTCGAGACTGCTTTCCAAAAGAGGGAAATTCCTGAGAATATTCCGGCGCTGCTGGTCGAAATTGATCGTGAACGGCTTGAACAAATCGTTCCCCAGCTCATAGAAGGCGGATTTGTGCAAAGCAAAAGCGAATTGACCCGCCTCATCAAACAAAACGGCGTTTCGTTCAATGGCACAAAGATCACGCCAGAAAAACTCGACACCGTCGTAAAAAGCGGGGACGTTCTTCAGATCGGCAAAAAGCGCTTTGTACGCTTTGAAAAATAAAAGCACAGCTGCATATTGGCGTGCCTTGCTATTCTACGCAAAAAAGATGCAGAAACGGCAATCGTTTCTGCATCTTTTCGGTTAACCTCTTACTTTACGTCGCTTTTATATTGCATATACACAACTTGAGTAGCAAGGTAATCTTCCATGCCGTGCTTGCCGTCTGCCCCGCCGAGCCCTGATTGGCGCATGCCGGCGTGGTAGCCTTGAACGGCCTCGAAGTTTTCGCGGTTCACATACGTTTCGCCGAATTTCATTTCGTTGACGACGCGCATCGCTTCGTTGAGGTCATCCGTATAAACAGCAGAAGACAATCCGTAGACGGTGTCGTTTGCTTTCTCAATCGCTTCTTCGATCGTGCTGAATGTCGTCATCGGAAGAACCGGGCCAAAGATTTCATCACGCATGATATCGGAATCATGCGTTACATTCGTTAAGATGGTCGGCTTATAGAAAAACCCGGCTTCCAAGTCCGCACGTTCGCCGCCGGTAGCCACAACAGCACCCTGTGCCACTGCGTCATTGACCATGCCTTCAACAGTTTCCAGGCGATCCTGGTTGATGAGCGGCCCTACATCTACTTGTTTATCTGCACGCGGATCTCCAAGCTTTTTCGCTTCAAACGCCTGGATAAGCTTTTTCGTCAATTCCTCTGCTACGCTTTCATGCACGTAAAGACGCTCGGCGTTTGTACATGCCTGCCCGCCGTTGGCCAGTCTGGAATCAGTGATCGCTTTAGCCGCCAAATCCAAATCAGCATGCTGCGTTACAATGGCCGGTGCTTTGCCGCCCAGTTCCAAATTAACTTTTGTAATGTTTTTCGCTGCAGCTTCCATTACTTTTGTTCCCGCCGGAACACTGCCCGTCATCGTAATCATTTGGACCTTTTCGTGTGAAGCGAGTGCGTTGCCCAGCTCTGAGCCGGTTCCTGTCACAAGGTTGTAGACGCCGGCAGGAATTTCATCCATGCCGTCGATGATTTTTGTGAATTCCATGGCGGTGTTTGGCGTCGACTGGCTCGGTTTGATGACAATCGTACAACCCGTTACTAAAGCAGTCGCTACCTTGCGCGCCAAAATAAAGACTGGGAAGTTCCACGGGATGATGCCCGCTACTACGCCAATCGGCTTTTTGTAGACCAGGATATTTTCATTTGGGCGGTCGCTCGGCAGAATTTCGCCTTCGATTCTTCTTGCCCATTCGGACATATAATGGAAATAATCGATGGCCAAATCTACTTCGCCGCTTGCCAGTTCATAGTCTTTCCCTTGTTCTTCCTGCAGTAAATCAATGAACGTATCGCGGTTTTCTGCAATTTTATCGCCCAGTTTCCGGACAATTTTTCCGCGTTCGATATTCGGTTTGAGTTCCCAAGCCTTCTGTGCCTGAAACGCAGCTTCAACTGCTTTGTCCACATCTTCCGGGGTGCCTTTTGGAATTTTGGAA
>JASKZU010000159.1 GCA_030147455.1 Planococcus sp. (in: firmicutes)
GCTGCCATCCAGCAGCTAGAAGGCGCCGGCATCAGTTGGATCGAACAGCCGATCCGCATGGGGGATATCCGAGGACTTGCTGAAGTGAAGCGAAAAACGGCCGTGCCGATCATGGCAGACGAATCTGTCCAGTCGATGGCGGATTTGCTCGAAGTGATCCGCCTTGAGGCAGCTGATGTCATCAATATCAAACTAATGAAATGCGGCGGTATTTTCCACGCTGTGCAAATGGCGAAAGCGGCCGAAGCAGCAGGCATGCAGTGCCAGATCGGTTCGATGGTAGAGTCATCAATTGCTTCGAGTGCAGGCTATCATGCAGCGATGTCGCGCCGCAACATCGAAACAACTGAATTGACAGGGCCGCTTTTGTTCAGCGAAGAAATCGGCGATTTGCGTTATGAGCGTCCTTACGTATGGCTGAGTGATAAGCCGGGGCTTGGAATCCAAGTCGACGCGAAACAGCTGAAAAAGTTAACTGAAGCTACTTACGCAATAGGAGGAGAAACTATATGACCACCATGAAGCCCGAAACAGAAAAGAAGAAAAAGTTCCAAGTTCCTCATACATATGCCATTTTATTTTCCATTATGATCGCAGCCATGCTTGCATCATATTTGATTCCGGCAGGCGAGTACCAACGGGAAGAAGTCGACAATCGCACTGTGGTTGTCAACAACTCGTATGCTGAGGTCGAGCAAAGCCCTGTTGGAGTATTTGAATTGTTCAAAGCCATTCCAACCGGCATGTCTGAAGCTTCGGGCATTATTTTCTACATATTCCTAGTCGGCGGCGCATTCGGAATCATCCGGGCGACCGGCGCTATTGAATCGGGAATCGCCAAAGTGGTGGATAAGCTGGAAAACCGCGAAAAGCTGTTGATTCCGATTATCATGATTTTGTTTTCTGTGTTGGGTGCGACCATCGGGATGGCAGAAGAAGTCATCATCTTCGTGCCAATCGGCATTGCGGTGTCCAGAGCTATCGGATTTGATGCAATGACCGGAACCGCTATGGTGTCGCTCGGTGCTGCTTCAGGTTTTATTGGAGGCATGCTTAATCCTTTCACGGTCGGCATTGCACAAGGCATCGCTGAATTGCAAATCTTCTCGGGGCTTGCTTTCCGCTTTTACGCGTACCTGTTCTTCCTCGGGTTTGCCATTTTGTATGTGATGCGCTATGCGGCAAAAGTCAAAAAAGACCCGACCAAAGGGGTCATGTACGAAATCGAACAGGAAGCAACAGCTTCTTCTACAAAAGACCAAGCTGCTGCACTCGGGGCATTCAATTGGCGCCATGCCATGGTTTTCTTATTCCTGGCGATCGGGCTCGGCGTTAACGTGTACGGCGTGTTTGAATGGGATTGGTATTTGACGGAACTGGCGGCTTCATTTGTGATTATCGGGCTGGCTGCCGGACTTGTCGGCAAGCTCGGGATCAACGGCATTTTGAGTCGTTTGTCGACGGCATGAAACTGGTCGTCTTCGGGGCATTGATTGTCGGCTTTGCGCGTGCAATCCTAGTCATCATGGAACAAGGCATCATCATGGATACGATGATTCACGCCTTATCCAGTGTGATCAGTGGTTTGCCGAATGCACTGACAGTCGTCGGGATGTTCTTTACGCAAGTCGTCATCAATTTCTTCATTCCGTCGGGAAGCGGCCAGGCGGCCACAACAATGCCAATCATGACGCCGCTGTCGGATTTGTTGAACATCGAGCGCCAAGTCGCGGTTTTGGCTTATCAGTACGGGGATGGCATCACCAATTCGATCATTCCGACTTCAGCCGCATTAATGGGCTATTTGGCAGTCGCCGGAATTCCTTATGAGAAATGGGTGAAGTTTGTCTGGAAGCTCGTTTTGGGATGGCTTGCCATTGCACTTGTTGCACTGATTGTGGCGGTATTTGCCGGTATTTCATAAAAGATAGAAAGCCCCTGGCGCTACTCGCGCCAAGGGCTTTTTGGATTAAATGCTATCCGATTTTTGGATCAAATTGAGAAACTGTTGGGTCCGTGCTTCCTGCGGGCGGTTAAAGACTGCATCAGGCGTGCCGCGTTCGACGATGCGCCCGCCGTCCATAAACAGCACTTCATCTGCTGCGCCTTTCGCAAAGCGCATTTCGTGTGTGACGACAACCATCGTCATGCCCTCGGATGCCAGGTCTTTCATGACTTGCAGCACCTCGCCGACAAGTTCAGGGTCGAGTGCAGAAGTCGGTTCATCAAACAGCATCACTTTTGGTTCCAAGGCAAGTGCGCGGGCAATGCCGACTCGCTGCTGCTGCCCGCCGGACAATTGGTGAGGGTAGGCATTTGCTTTATCAGACAAGCCGACTTTTTCAAGCAGCGCTTTCGCTTTTTGCTGTGCCTGCTGTTTGTCCTTTTTCTGTACGACGACAGGTCCTTCTACAATATTCTCCAGAACGGTCATATGCGGGAATAGGTTGTAATGCTGAAACACCATAGCCGATTGCTTGCGGAAGGCCATGATTTGTTTTTTCGTCATCGATTTTGAAAAGTCTGCGACCAGCCCGCCAATTTCCACAGTTCCGGCATTGGGCCTTTCCAGGATATTTAGGCAGCGGAGAAATGTGGTTTTCCCGGAACCGGAAGGCCCAATGACGACGATGGTCTGTCCTTGGCCGATATCTACATCGATGCCTTTTAATACATCCAGTTCGCCAAAGCTTTTATGCAAATTTTTAATTGAAATCATAATAAACTCCTATCTGTAGATCGATCGTTAGATTAGCGGGAGACATATCGGTCAAACCGGTTTTCCAATCGTCCTTGTACGAGTGACAGCAAGAAACAAATGACCCAATAAATGACGGCAGCCTGTCCGTACAGCAGAAGAAACTCATAGTTGGTCGCCGCGATTTGCTGAGCTACGCGGAACATCTCTGTTACGAGTATCAGAGAAGCAAGAGATGTGTCTTTGACCAGGCTGATAAATGTATTCGACAAAGGCGGCAACGATACGCGTGTAGCTTGCGGAAGGATCACGCGGCGCAAAGCTTGCGCATAGGACATGCCGATTGTATCGGCTGCTTCCCATTGCCCTTTCGGAATCGATAGGATAGCCGCACGGATGACTTCAGACGCATATGCTCCGACATTCAATGAAAACCCGATAACGGCAGCCGGGAATGGGTCAATCGTGATGCCGACAGTCGGCAAACCATAGAACAGGATAAACAATTGAACGAGCAGCGGCGTGCCGCGGATAATGGAAACATAGACGCGTGCAATCCACTGAAGAGGACGTACAGTGGAAATCCGGGCGAGCGCCGTCAGAATTGCCAAAATGAGTCCGATGACAAAAGAAATGATCGAAAGCGGCAATGTAAATTGCACTGTCGCTTCGATCAAAGGCAGGAAAGAAGACTGGGCGATGCCGACCAGCCGTTCCATCCGTTCAGGGTCTGAAAAAATACTATTCAAGTACATTTTCGCCGAACCACTTATTGGAGATTTCTTCGTATGTGCCATCTTCAATCATATCAGCAAGTGCTTTATTCGCTTCCTCGACAAGTGTTTCATTGCCTTTTCTGAACAATAGCGCACTTTTCGCTGCATCGTCTGATTCATCAACGACTTTGATTTTAGCATCAGGCCGTTGCTGCTGGAAATCAAGCACGGTCAAGTTGTCGTTGACTGTTGCGTCTACACGCCCAGAATTCAATAACTCAATCGCTTGGTTAAATCCTTCGACTCCTTCAAGTTCTGCACCGAAGGATTTAGCAGTTTCTGCGTAGTTGCTTGTCAGTGATTGAGCGGAAAGCTTGCCGTCCAAATCTTCAAAGCTTTGAATTTCACTGTTGTCTTCTCCAACAACAAGAACAGCGGTGGAAGTAATGTAAGGATCTGAGAAATCGTAGCTTTCTTTTCGTTCGTCGTTGATGCCGACCTGGTTTGCGACCATATCAAAGCGTCCTGCATCAAGTCCGGCGAAGATAGCGTCCCATTGTGTTTCCGAGAACTCAACTTCCACTCCAAGGCGGTCGCCCACTTCGCGGGCAATTTCAACATCAAAGCCTGTCAATTCTCCAGAAGCATCGTGGAAAGTAAAGGGAGGGTATGTTCCTTCTGTACCAACGCGAAGCGTTCCTTCTTCCTGAATTTCTGCAAGCAAATCAGTTTCTGTTTCTGTATCGGCTGCATTGTTGCTTGTATCCGCAGTATCTGCGTTATCGCTAGACCCACATGCTGCAAGGAATAATGCAGCGGCGCCAATCGGTAAAAAAGCCCATTTTTTCTTCATTGTACTTGTTCCCCATTTCAAAAAATTTTGCCTTAGCGGCTTTGTTCACTTATTAAAGCATATTAAACCTTAGCTGTATAGTAGGTTTAATCGGGG
>JASKZU010000170.1 GCA_030147455.1 Planococcus sp. (in: firmicutes)
TAGACCGTTCCGGCGCTTATGCAGCCCGCTATGTAGCGAAAAACATCGTTGCTGCAGGACTTGCCGATAAGTGCGAAGTACAGCTTGCTTATGCAATTGGTGTTGCCCAGCCGGTATCTATTGCTGTCGATACATTCGGCACTGGCACAGTAAGTGAAGAAACGCTGATTGAACTTGTACGCGCAAACTTTGATTTGCGTCCAGCCGGCATCATCAAGATGCTCGACTTGCGCCGCCCGATTTACAAGCAGACAGCCGCTTACGGCCATTTTGGCCGCACGGATGTCGATCTGCCTTGGGAACGCACTGACAAAGCGGATGCTTTGAAACAACAGGCAAATGCATAATAAAAAGCAGGCGGATATTTTCCGCCTGCTTTTTCTATTGAAGTGATTTATAATACGCTGCTTTTTCCGCGTATTCCCGGACGATGCGTTCCATATCCTTTTTGTCCGCTTCATTCAGTTCACGCACTACTTTTGCGGGCCGGCCGAATGCCAGAGTGCCCGGCGGGATTTTCTTGCCTTGTGCGACCAGACTGCCGGCACCGATAAAAGCCCCTTCGCCAATTTCAGCGCCGTCGAGAATAATCGATCCCATGCCAACGAGCGCGCCTTTTCGCACAACGCAGCTGTGGAGCGTGACTTGGTGGCCAATCGTTACATCGTCTTCCAGGACGAGCGGATTGCCCGGGCTTTGATGCAGCATCGACAAATCCTGGATATTGGTGTTTTTGCCGATGGTCGTCGGGGCCACGTCGCCGCGAATAACTGTATTAAACCAAACGGAAGAACCGGCACCGATTGTTACGTCGCCTGTAACAGTTGCAAAATCTGCGATAAAAGCGGTGTCGTCAATTTGAGGGGTTTTGTCTTTGTATGGATAAATCATGGCAAAGCTCCTTTTTCGTGTAGAAGTGATGGATTAAATCCATCCTATCAAACTTAACTGAAACGTCAATCAAACGAACAGACAAAACAGCGCAAGTTGAAAAAAGAACTGACGCCGCCAACTATAGGCAATCAATCCGCCATGAGCCGATTTTTTGCCCAATGGCGGCTTGCTCCGGCACAATGGACATACAGAAACTCAAGGAGTGGATAACATGTCTTTTCGTTTTAGCATATTGGATCAATCTCCATTGTCAAAAGGCCAGTCGGCAAGTGAAGCTTTGCAAGATACCGTCCGGCTCGCACAGCAGGCAGAACAATGGGGCTATACACGGTTTTGGGTCTCGGAACACCACGATGCGCCGACTCTCGCCGGCTCTTCGCCTGAAATTTTGATCAGCCATATCGGTGCGAAAACCCGTTCGATCCGGCTCGGCTCAGGCGGCGTTATGCTGCCGCATTATTCCGCATTCAAAGTAGCCGAGAACTTTAATTTGCTGGAGAGCTTATATCCTGGGCGCATCGATGCAGGAATTGGCCGTGCCCCCGGCGGAATGCCAAGAGCGTCATTTGCTTTATCAAACGGGCGCTTAAGAGATGCCGCCCGTTTTCCGGTGCAATTCGATGAGCTGCGCATGTATTTGGAAGATGCCATTCCGCAGGTTCACGATTATTACGGCATGAAAGCGACCCCTGTGCCTGCGTTCCCGCCGCCTGTTTGGCTGCTAGGTTCCGGAGAAAGTTCTGCGCAACTAGCAGCAGAAAAAGGCGTACCGTACATGTTTGCCCATTTTATCAATGGTGAAGGCGGAGCGGAATTTACGAAGCGCTACCGTGAGAATTTTATTTCTCATAAAGACAGCGAGCCGTATGTCGGCTTTGCGATTTTCGTCGTTTGCCAGGAAACAGAAGAGCAGGCGGAACATGTCGCTTCGTCATTGGACCTGTCACTTGCCATGAGCGCTCAAGGAATGCCGTCCAGCGGCACGCCGTCACCCGAAGAAGCGGGAGCTTATGAATACTCTAAATTCGAGCGGCTGCTTGTAGAGGACAACCGCCGGCGCATGATTGTCGGCACGCCGGATCAAGTAACAGATCGCCTGATAGAATTAACCAAAGCGTACGGAGCGGACGAAGCGATGCTTGTCTCTGTCGCCTACCAGTTTGAGGATAAGTTAACAACCTACCGGTTGATCGCTGAAGAAATGCACAAGCGATATGGAACTGATAAAATGAGTGAAAATAAATCATAAAAGTAATAAAAAATCATTTAAGTGTTTAATGCTGACGGAAACGGATAAAGACTAATAGAATCATTGAAATGGAAGGAGGCGGAAATCTGGAGAATAAGCAATTCGATTGCAACCGGTCAATAAAGAGCTTGATAAGCTATTATTACTCGAAAGGGAGGCATTAACATGAAAGTTACAGATATCATGACGACTGATATACAGACATGTGCACCCGAGGCAACGCTCCAGGAAGTGGCCAGCAAAATGCAGGAATTGGATGTAGGGTCGATTCCCATCAGCGACGGCAAAAAACTGCATGGCATTGTTACCGACCGCGATATTGTCACACGGGGAATTGCTGCTCAAATATCTTTGGATGCACCGGTATCCCAGATTCTTTCCTCTGATATGATCACAGGAACCAAAGACATGGATGTTGAACAAGCTGCCAGTGTCATGGCGCAAAATCAAATCCGTCGTCTGCCGATTGTTGAAAACGACCAGGTAGTGGGCATGGTGTCGTTAGGTGATGTCGCCGTGAAAGATCCTTCTAATGAAAATGCGGGTATTGCACTGGAAGATATATCCGAACCATCTGAACCGGAATAACAAATCAGCGGCTGATAGTGATAAAAAAGGACCTTTGCAGATTAAAGCAAAGATCCTTTTTTTAATTTGTTCGGCCTAAAACAGAATCCTAACAGCATGTTTAGTTAAAAGCAGTGAAAGGGTATGCTGAATGGATAAAGTGCTGAACAGGAAGAAGTAGGAAATCCTGGGCATTAAACCATCAATGAAATAAAAAAAGCGAGGGATGCACATGTTTGAACAAACAGCAGGAAGTCATGTAGTCAAATTACTGAAAAAATGGGACGTTAACCATATTTACGGAATGCCTGGTGATTCCATCAACAATTTAGTGGAAGAACTTCGAACAGAAGACATCCGGTTTATCCAAATTCGCCACGAGGAAACTGGGGCACTTGCTGCCGCCGCTTTTTCAAAGCTGACTGGTCAGATCGGCGTATGCCTGTCGATTGCTGGGCCTGGCGCCGTCCATCTTCAAAACGGGTTGTATGATGCTAAAAAAGATAAAACCCCTGTGCTCGCAATCGTCGGACAAGTAACGAGTACATCTGTCGGAACCGATGACTTTCAGGAGCTGAAACTCGAGTCGATGTTCGAGGATGTATCTGTATACAACCGCCGCGTGCAGACGGCTGAACAGCTGCCGGATATGCTGAATCAAGCCATCCGCAGTGCGTATGCCGAAAAAGGGCCTGCGGTTTTGGTCGTCTCGGATGATTTGTTCAGCACAAAAATCAAACGAAAGACAGAGCTCAGTTCTTCTGCATACGCGGAACCGAAAATCCGTGCAGCGGAAGAAGATTTGCAAGATGCATTAAAGCAGCTTGTATCTGCCCAAAAACCTGTCATATTGGCCGGGAAAGGCGCAGCAGGCGCTGTTGAGGAAGTGGTGGCGTTCTCCGAAAAGCTGAAGGCGCCGATCATTGCATCGCTGCCTTCCAAAGGTCTAATACCAGACGGCCATCCGAATAACCTGGGGCAGCTCGGTGAACTGGGGACAAAGCCTTCAGAAGAAGCGATGAAAGAAGCAGACCTTGTCATTCTCGCCGGCACATCTTATCCGTACCGGGAATATCTGCCGGACGATGCCCCTGCGATTCAAATTGACATCAACCCGCGTGTTATCGGAAAATATTATCCTGCAACTGTAGGTGTTGTAGGCCAGCTAGGACCATCGCTTTCTTGGTTGACAGAGCGCTTAGGTGAACGGGACAGCGGATTCTTGGATAATTACAAAAGCAAGCGCGCTGAGTGGCACCAAACCTTGCAGGCAGATATCGAAAAACAGACGGATAAACTTCAGCCACAACAAGTGCTTGGGGAAATTCAGCAAGTACTCGCGGACGACGCCGTCGTGTCACTCGATGTGGGAAGCGTCACGATCTGGACAGCACGTTATCTTCAACTTGATAACCAACAGCTTGTGTTATCGAGCTGGCTTGGGACGATGGGCTGTGCATTGCCGGGTGCGATTGCTGCAAAACTTGCGTATCCTGAAAAACAAGTGGTCGCCATTGCAGGCGACGGCGGATTCTCGATGGGCATGCAGGATTTTGTTACTGCGGTCAAATATGATTTACCGATGACAATTGTTGTTTTTAACAATCAAAAGCTTCAATTGATTGAAGACGAGCAAAAGCAATCGGGCAATAAACCGTCGAATGTCGATCTTGCAAACATCGATTTTGCTGCCTTTGCTATTGCATGCGGCGGCCAAGGTTTCACGGCAAACAACCGTGCAGAACTCAAGGATGCATTGATGAGAGCTTCATCCGGAAACAAGCCGGCAGTGATTGATGCTTATGTTGAAGATATTTCCGCTATTCTTTAACTTTGTAAAGGAAAAACAGTAACGCATAATTGAAAGGAAGGCGAAATGAATTGACTTCGAAAATGACAGCATTAGGATTTTATAAACCAGGATCAACAGATGAACCACCTGAATTTGAAGTGGTGGAACTGGACAAACCGACGCCACAAGGAAAAGATTTGTTGGTGGAAGTGCGTGCCACATCGGTCAACCCGACCGACTACAGAACGCGCGATGCAAAAAAACCTGAAGATGATTCATTGACGATCGTAGGGCGCGATGTAGCAGGCGTTGTCGTAGCGACAGGCGAGGACTGCACATTGTTCAAAGAGGGCGATGAAGTGTTTTATGCAGGAACGAATGTCCGCGCTGGCGGCCATAGCGAATATCATTTAGTCGATGAGCAGATTGTCGGGAAAAAACCGATGTCGCTGGACTTTTCCCAAGCAGCCGCGCTCCCTTTGACGAGCTTGACGGCTATGGAGGCGTTGTTTGTCAGACTCGGCATTTCACAAAAACCTGAAGACAATGCTGAAAAAAGAATTTTAATTATCGGTGCAGCAGGGGGCGTCGGTTCGGTTGCTACACAGATTGCACGCAAGATAGGCTTGACGGTTATCGGCACCGCTTCCCGCAGTGAAACGGTGGAGTGGGCCAAAAAACACGGGACGCATCATACAATCAACCACCATGAATCGTTTGCTCCGCAATTAAAGGAATTGGGCGAAGAAACGGTCGATTTTATTTTCTGTTTGACGAACATAGATGATCACTTGGACGGAATGGCGGAAGTCATTGCGCCGCAGGGAAAAATCTGCTCTATATTGCCGGCGCTTCAGCCGCTGCCGCTTTCTTTCTTTAACAAGAGCGTCACATTCGTGTATGAATTGATGTATACAAGGTCGATGTACCAGACAGCGGACATGAAGGATCAGCACCATCTTCTCAATCAATTATCTGATTGGGTCGATCAAGGGGAAATCCAATCGACAATGAATGAAAAAATAGCGCCGCTCACCCCAGCCAACTTGACGCAAGCCTACAAGCAGCTGATGAGCGGCAGCACAATCGGGAAAATTGTTGTAGAAGGCCCGGTCGAAAAGTAACATAAACAGCAGGAGGCAAAGCCTTCTGCTGTTTTTTATGAATCAAAAAGGAGTGAAGCCATGGTTTGGTTAAGGCCTTTCGAACGTTCAGATTTCGACCAATTAAAAGAATGGATACCGGATGCTGGGTTTTTGCTGCAATGGGGAGGCCCGATGTTCAATTATCCATTGGACGATGAGCAATTGGAGAAATACTTGGCCGATACAACTGCAGAAGAGCCGAACGCTTTGGCGTTTGCGGTCATGGACGGTGAAAGCCGGCAAGTGATTGGCCACATCTCGCTCGGGCGAATCGACCGAAAAAACCGATCGGCCCGCATCGGCCGCGTACTTATTGGGCATAATGCAGCGAGGGGCCAGGGAATCGGGCAGCAAATGATGGAGAAAGTTGTAGAGATTGGCTTTCGTGAACTGAAGCTTCACCGGATTTCTCTCGGCGTGTATGATTTCAATCTGGCGGCCATTGCCTGCTATGAGAAAGTGGGTTTTCAAAAAGAAGGCCTTTTGCGCGAAGTGAGCCGCATCAATGGAAGCTACTGGAATCTATGGGAAATGAGCATGCTGGAACGCGAATGGGATAAAGAGTGAAAAAGCAATGGACAAGAGTCCATTGCTTTTTACATTCAGGAAATTAGGTTTGATTTTTCTTTTTCTCGATAGCTACCAAGAACGGCGGTGAATGTTGTTGATTGATAAAGGCATATTTCAATACGTCAAAAGATTGCTGCGGCAATTGTTCAACGTATTCCAAGACAGCATCACGCTCGTCAATGCCGCCTTCGTGTCCAGAGTAAATGACGACCAGCACAAGGCCGCCCACTTTAAGCCGCTCGAGCGACTGTTCGAGTGCCTGCAATGTGCTTTGCGACTTCGTGATGATGGCATGATCGCCTTTAGGCAAATAACCAAGATTAAAGACGGCTGCAGCGATCGGGCCATCGACATATTGAGAAATTCTCGAATGGCTGTCGTGAACCAGTTCAACGTTTGAAAAGCTTTCGGTGCGCTTCCGTGTGGCTTCGATAGCTTGGTGTTGGATATCGAATGCATACACTTTTCCAGTTTCTCCGGTCAGGCCCGCTAGAAAGTAAGTATCATTTCCGTTCCCGGCAGTAGCGTCTATAACCGTGTCGCCAGCGGCAACCGTTTGTTCAAGCAGCAGTTTGGTAAAAGGCAGGACGCGCTGTATTGTCATGCGAGCACACTCCCCGCGAATTTTTTTCCTTGCCAGCTGCCCCGGCGCTCGAGTTCAGCATCGATGCCGTTCAGGACTTCCCATTTGTTTGTGCTCCACATCGGCCCGATCAATAAATCAATCGGGCCGTCGCCAGTGATGCGCTGTACGACCATGTCTGGAGGAATGATTTCAAGTTGGTCGGCGACGAGCCGGATATAGGCGTCTTTTTCCATGAATTCGAGCTGGCCTTTTTCATATTGCTTGACCATCGGCGTGCCGTTCAACAAATGCAGCAAATGAATCTTGATTCCTTGCACATCGAGCTTAGCGACGGCACGGGCAGTGTCCATCATCATCGCCTCGTCTTCGAGCGGCAAACCATTGATGATATGGCTGCAGATGCGGATGCCGTGTGCACGAAGTTTGGCGACGCCTTGTTCGTACGTTTTGAAATCATGGGCGCGGTTGATGAGTGCGGCTGTCCGGTCATGAACGGTTTGAAGGCCGAGCTCGACCCACAAATAAGTCCGCTCGTTAAGCTCCGCCAAATAGTCGACCACTTCATCTGGCAAACAATCGGGACGCGTGCCGATGCTGATGCCGACCACATTATCCTGCGCAAGTGCTGCTTCAAATTGGCGTTTGATCACTTCAATCGGAGCGTGTGTGTTCGTGTAGGCTTGGAAATAAGCGATATATTTGGCGTCTTTCCATTTTCGGTGCATCTTTGCTTTTACTTGTTCAAATTGCACAGGGATCGGATCGACGCGATCTCCTGCAAAATCTCCAGATCCTGCGACCGAACAAAACGTACAGCCCCCAAAAGCGACGGTGCCGTCCCGGTTGGGGCAATCGAATCCGGCGTCGAGCGAGATTTTCATCACCTTTTCGCCGAACTGTTCACGCAAGTGGCGGTTCCATGTATAATAGCGCTTTCCGTCGGAAGGAAAAGGCAAAATGGTTTCCATTAACAACAACTCCTCTTAAAGGTATTGTAGCATGCAGAAAAAAATTGCTTCAACGGAAACTTAAGGGTTTTTCGGCACCCGAAAAAAACATTGTAGAAGCATCGGAAAAAGAATACAATGTTTGGCGGAATGAGTTTGAGAGGAGAGGCGAAAATGCCGAGACAGATTTGGCTGTTGATCATCGGGATGTTTGTGAATGTCACGGGCCATTCGTTTTTATGGCCGCTGACGACGATTTATATGCATGATTATTTGGGTAAGTCGCTGACAGTGGCTGGGATTGTTTTAATGGCAAACTCAGGGGCGGCTGTTGCCGGCAACTTGCTCGGGGGATGGATGTTTGACCGGTTCGGCGGCTATAAATCGATTATGATCGGAGTCGTCATCACACTGGCCGCCCTTAGCGGCTTGACCATGTGGCATGAATTTGTGCCGTTTGTCGTTTTCTATACGATTATCGGATTCAGCGGCGGCATCGTTTTCCCGAGCATGTACGCCATGGTGGGCACTGCATGGCCAGAAGGTGGCAGAAAAGCATTTAATGCCATTTATTTGGCGCAGAATGTCGGGGTGGCCGCGGGACCGGCAATGGCCGGATTCTTAGCGGCATATCGCTTTGATTACATATTCATAGCGAATTTAATCATGTATGTAATATTCTTTTTCATCGCGTTGCTCAGCTACCGCCACATGGGCAGTTCTTCTTCGGTGCAAACGAATGTATTCAATGAAGGAAAGAAAATCCGCAACAAGGCGCCTTTTTATGCACTGCTTATCGTGCTTGCAGGCAATTTCCTTTGCTGGATCGGCTATGTCCAGTGGCAATCGACCATTTCCACCTACACGCAGCAAATCGGCATTTCACTCACTCAATACAGCTATTTATGGACATTGAACGGCTTGTTGATCGTCTTGGGCCAGCCGCTGATCCGCCCTATCATCAAGCGTATCGAGCACCAGATCAAAAGCCAGCTGGTTATCGGCATCGTAATCATGATTGTTTCCTATGCAGTGGTCGCATTTGCAGAAGACTTCAGCATGTTTGTGGTATCGATGGCCATTTTGACAATTGGTGAAATGTTTGTCTGGCCGGCCGTACCGACGCTCGCCAATCAATTGGCGCCAAAAGGCCGCGAAGGGTTTTACCAAGGAATCGTCAACAGTGTGGCAACCGGAGGGCGCATGATCGGCCCGCTGATGGGCGGCGTACTGGTCGACCAATACGGCATGACTGCGCTTTTTATGCTGATTGCTATTCTGCTGACAGCGGCGCTCGCTACGTCGATTTTCTACGATTGGCCGCTTAAGCAGGCAGAGAAAGAACAGGAAAAAGAAAGCTATGTCGGATAAACAAAAACCGGGGGCCCCTATACGCTTCCGGTTTTTCAATTAACGGGTGCCATGTTGCCTTTTAAAAGATAGTTTGTTTAAATGAAAGAAGAAAGCGCTTAATAGTTTGATTTTTTGCATAACTAAAAGGAGGAACCAGGGGATGAAAGCTATTTACAGCTCTGCAAAACAAGCAGTTGAACAAATCGGCGACGGGGCGACGATTATGGTAGGCGGCTTTGGCCTTGTCGGCATTCCAGAACAGCTGATTTTAGCGCTGGTCGATAAAGGGGTTAAAGACTTGACTGTTATTTCGAATAACTGTGGTGTAGACGAATGGGGGCTCGGCTTGCTGTTGAAAAACAAGCAAATCAAAAAAATGATCGGCTCTTACGTTGGGGAAAATAAAGAGTTCGAACGGCAGGTTTTATCGGGTGAAATCGAAGTCGAGTTGACGCCGCAAGGCACATTGGCGGAAAAAATGCGCGCAGGCGGCGCCGGCATTCCGGCCTTTTTCACACCGGCGGGCGTTGGGACGACGGTGGCAGAAGGCAAAGAAATCCGTGAATTCGATGGGAAAGAATACGTGCTGGAGCATGCGCTGACAGCTGACTTTTCACTGGTCCGTGCGCATACGGCCGATAAAATGGGCAATCTTGTCTACAACAAAACGGCGCAAAATTTCAATCCACTCGCAGCGGCTGCCGGAAAAGTGACGATCGCAGAAGTCGAGCAGCTCGTGGAAATCGGCGATATCGACCCGAGCCATGTACATACACCGAGCATTTACGTTCAAGGCTTGTTTCAGGCAGATCAGGAAAAACGAATCGAGCGTTTGACGACGCGCTAGGAAAGGGCGGGGACAAAAGTGGATAAACAAGCGATTAGAGAGCGAATTGCCAAGCGGGCAGAAAAAGAAATCAAAGACGGGGATTATGTCAATTTAGGCATTGGGATGCCGACGCTTGTAGCGAATTTCATTTCCGACAACAAGCAAGTGGTTCTTCAGTCGGAAAACGGATTGCTCGGCATAGGACCGTATCCGACAGAAGACCAGGTCGACCCGGATTTGATCAACGCCGGAAAAGAAACCGTCACGACGATTCCCGGATCAGCTTTCTTTACGAGCGCCGAATCGTTCGCGATGATTCGCGGCGGCCATATCGATGTGGCGATTCTCGGCGGGATGGAAGTGGCCGAAAACGGCGACCTTGCCAACTGGATGATTCCAGGAAAAATGATTAAAGGCATGGGCGGGGCAATGGATCTTGTACACGGAGCCAAAAAAGTCATTGTCATTATGGACCATGTGTCAAAAGACGGTTCGGCTAAAATTAAACGAACTTGCGACTTGCCATTAACGGGAAAAGCGGTCGTCAATTTGATCATCACAGAACGCGCGGTGATCGAAGTGGCAGATTCCGGGCTGGTCCTAAAAGAAGTGTTTGAAGGCTTCACAGTGGATGATGTCGTCGCTGCAACCGACGCCGGCTTGAACACAGACAGCGTGAAAGTACACTGAGCTCTTGCATTAAAACAGGCGCTCAGCTAAAATGAAATCAATAGCAAATGGCCGTGAAGAGGAGCAGTAAATCGTATCATGCAGCAAAGAGAGCCGGCGGTTGGTGCAAGCCGGTATGCATGAATGGTTGAACTCGCCTTGGAGTCTGCGCAATGATTGCGCCGTTTTCCGAGTTAAGGAATCAAGTTGGGCGAATAAATGTCGCTAATTTGGGTGGTACCGCGGGAAAAATCCCGTCCCTTAGTTTAAGGGGCGGGATTTTTTATTTTGCTGAAAATATGCACTTGCTGGCGGTTCGTCCGCCTACATAGAGGAGGAAACAACATGTCTTTTAACCACAAAGAAATCGAAAAAAAATGGCAGCGCCATTGGGAAGAAAACAAAACATTCAAAACCGAGAACACACCGGGCAAAGAAAAATTCTATGCGCTCGATATGTTCCCGTATCCATCCGGCGCCGGGCTTCATGTCGGGCATCCGGAAGGCTATACAGCAACCGATATTCTGAGCCGCCAAAAGCGCATGCAAGGCTATGATGTGCTTCACCCGATGGGCTGGGATGCATTTGGTCTGCCGGCCGAGCAGTATGCACTCGATACAGGCAACGACCCGGCGGAATTTACAGCGAAAAACATTGCTACATTCAAGCGCCAAATCCAGGAACTGGGCTTTTCCTATGACTGGGACCGTGAGATCAACACAACCGATCCGAACTACTATAAATGGACGCAGTGGATCTTTATCCAGCTTTATAACAAAGGATTGGCATATGTGGATGAAGTAGCGGTCAACTGGTGTCCGGCACTTGGCACGGTACTGGCCAACGAAGAAGTCGTGGACGGCGTCTCGGAACGCGGAGGCCACCCGGTCGAACGCCGGCCGATGCGCCAGTGGGTGCTGAAAATTACTGAATATGCAGATCGTCTGCTCGAAGATTTGAATGAACTCGACTGGCCTGAAAGCTTGAAAGACATGCAGCGTAACTGGATCGGCAAATCAGAAGGGGCTGAACTCGAGTTCCAAATCGAAGGAACCGATCATTCGTTCCGCGCCTTCACGACGCGCCCGGATACGATTTTCGGCGCAACTTATGCGGTGCTTGCGCCAGAGCATAAGCTTGTGAAAGAAATTTCGACAGACGCCCAGCGCGAAGCAGTAGAAGCTTATATCGATAAAGTCAAAACGAAAAGTGATCTAGAGCGCACCGATCTTGCTAAAGACAAAACCGGTGTCTTTACCGGGGCATATGCGATCAACCCGGCAAGCGGCGAGAAAATGCCGATTTGGATTGCCGATTATGTGCTCGCGACATACGGAACAGGGGCAATCATGGCTGTGCCTGCGCACGATGAGCGCGATTACGAGTTCGCCAAGCAGTTCGAGCTGCCGATTGTTGAAGTAGTGTCCGGTGGAAACATTGCTGAATCCGCCTATGCAGGCGACGGTGAATTAATCAATTCAGATTTCCTGAACGGCTTGAACAAGGCAGAAGCGATCCAACAAGCCATTGCTTGGTTTGAAAGCAATGGCACTGGAGAAAAGAAAATCACTTACCGCCTGCGTGACTGGCTGTTCAGCCGTCAGCGCTATTGGGGTGAACCAATCCCGATCATTCACTGGGAAGACGGCACGATGTCACCAGTGAACGAAGCGGACCTGCCGCTTGAATTGCCGGTAACGACCGACATTAAACCGAGCGGAACTGGCGAATCGCCGCTCGCAAACATCGACGAGTGGGTCAATGTTACGCATCCCGAGACAGGCATGAAAGGGCGCCGCGAGACGAACACAATGCCGCAATGGGCAGGAAGCTGCTGGTACTACTTGCGCTTTATCGACCCGACGAACGATGAGGCACTTGCGGATCCGGAACTGTTGAAACGCTGGCTGCCGGTTGATGTGTATATCGGCGGTGCAGAACATGCCGTTCTTCACTTGCTGTATGCGCGCTTCTGGCACAAAGTGCTGTATGACCTGGGCGTAGTCCCAACAAAAGAGCCATTCCAGAAATTATTCAACCAAGGAATGATCCTCGGGGAAGGCAACGAAAAAATGTCCAAGTCAAAAGGCAATGTTGTCAACCCGGACCAAATCATCGAAAGCCACGGAGCGGATACGCTGCGCATGTACGAAATGTTCATGGGGCCTTTGGAAGCATCGATTGCCTGGTCGACCAACGGCCTCGACGGCTCCCGCCGATTCCTTGACCGCATCTGGCGTTTGCTGATTGAAGACGGAGCCATCAATGTTAAAGTCACTGAACAAAACGACGGGAAGCTGGAGAAAGTCTACCACCAGACCGTCAAAAAAGTGACGGAAGACTTTGACGGCCTGCGCTTCAACACCGCTATTTCCCAGATGATGGTGTTTATCAATGAGGCTTATAAAGCGGACAACCTGCCAAAAGAATATATCGAAGGCTTCACCAAATTGCTGTCTCCAATCGCACCGCATTTGGCAGAAGAACTGTGGGAAAAACTTGGGCACGGCAACACTGTAACTTACGAAGCATGGCCAGCGTTTGACGAGTCGAAGCTCGTCGATGATGAAATTGAAATTGTCGTACAAGTAAACGGCAAAGTGCGCAGCAAATTGGTTGTCGCCAAAGACAGCACGAAAGAACAGCTTGAAGCTGCCGCATTGAACGACGAACATGTTCAAAAAGCAGCAGAAGGCAAACAAGTGCGCAAAGTCATTGCCATTCCGGGAAAACTGGTCAATATTGTCGTAGGATAAAAACAAAAGCCGCCAAGGAAATTTTCTTGGCGGCTTTTTTGCGGTGATTCGAATATGAATGTGTTAGCGGAATGTTAAAGCGTGTTGAAAATATAAAAGAAGTGAATAGAATTGCTTCCGCTATTCCAAATGCATCATATTCTTGAGCTTACTTCAAACAGGTTAAAAAAAGAGATTTCGCTAGTCTCCATCTA
>JASKZU010000298.1 GCA_030147455.1 Planococcus sp. (in: firmicutes)
TGCTTGATGGAAGCAAAGTCGGCACGATTGTGACAGATCCCGCACTTGAAGACAATCCCATCATTTACGCCAACAATACATTTGCCGAAATGACCGGCTATGGAAGGGAAGAAGTAATAGGCAGCAATTGCCGTTTCCTGCAAGGCCCGGACAGCGCGCCGGAAGCAATCGACCAAATTCGCCAAGCGATCAAAAAGCGTGAAAAGCTGACAGTTACACTTTGTAATTACCGAAAAGACGGAACAGCTTTTTGGAACCGGCTGGCTATGGCACCGGTAACAGTAGGAGAAAAACTTTATTTTATCGGCACACAAACCGATGTGACAGTTGAACGTACGCAAAAAGAAGCGATTGACGCCAATGAAAGTGAAATTGAGAAGCTCATGCTGCCGATTTTATCGATTCAGCCGAACGTAGCGACCGTTGCACTTGTCGGAACGATGAGCCTGCAGCGCTTTGAAGCATTAAAAGTTAAGCTGTGCGAATATGTCAGCGGAAATCGCATTGAGTATGCCTTAATCGATATTACAGGACTGGCCTGGAACAATGAATTTCCGCTTCATTGGTTTAGCCAAATTGGCGAAGCGCTGCGAATTATGGGCAGTAATTTGTACGTAACCGGTGTATCTCCACAAGCAGCAGGAGAGCTGGTTCGTGATTTGGATCGTGACAATATGCTGAAAACATATTCGAGCATTGAAAAAGCACTGGCAGATATTAATAATTGAAAAGATCATCCCAGAAAAAGACACCATTCTTAACAGAATGACGTCTTTTTTTATTTGATTAAAAAAGAAGTTTGTTAAATGTGGGTCTTTTTTCCATCAAGCCTAAACTACAAGAGGACAAAAGGCTTTATTATCTGAAAAAAAACATTATTTTGTTTCGATAAGGGCAGTCTGGGTACATAACTAGAGAATAGCAATACCAGATTTTCCAAGGAGGCAAAAGCGATGGCAAACGAGCAAAACCAACGTAACGACCCAGAAAATCTAGAACAAAAAGAATCTTCACAAAGTGCCTTTAATGCAGGCGGCAATGACTCCGACTATGACGGCGGCCAGCCAAAAGACACGTCCCCGGGCAGCGAAGGCCGAGTTGACGCTGATTCAACAGAGGCGGAAGAAAAAGAAAACAAAAAATCGTTTAATTCGGGCGGCAATGACTCCGACTATGATGGTGGTCAACCGCAGGATGCGCAGCCAGGAAGCGAAGGCAGAGTAGGCAAGTAAATAAACAATTATTTTAAGGAGGAATTTCAATGTTTTTTAACAAAAAGGAATTGCAATTTCAGGCAAAACCGGATAAACCAGATGCGTTATTCGCAAAAAATCTGCAGGAAGTAATTGGCGGCCAGTTCGGCGAGATGTCCGTTGCCATGCAATACTTGTTCCAAGGCTGGAACACGCGAGGCAATGAAAAATACAAAGATCTTTTAATGGATACTGGAACTGAAGAACTCGGACATATTGAAATGCTCGCTACGATGGTAGCTCAGCTGCTGGAAGGCGCACCTGTTTATGAACAGGAAAAAGCGGCAAGCGATCCGGTCATTGGTGCGATTATGGGCGGCATGAACCCGCACCATGCAATTGTCTCAGGTCTCGGTGCAACCCCTGAGAACAGTGCAGGTGTTCCATGGAGCGCAGGATATATTATCGCAAGCGGCAATTTGCTGGCGGATTTCCGTGCCAACGTGACAGCAGAATCACAAGGTCGTCTTCAAGTAGCGCGTCTCTACAGCATGACGGATGATAAAGGCGTTAAAGATTTGCTGTCTTTCCTTCTTGCGCGTGATACGATGCACCAAAACCAGTGGATCGCTGCCATCAGAGATTTGGAAGAAAAAGAAGGCGGCGTTATTGTTCCGTCGACTGTACCACCGGAATGGGAAGCAACTGAATATTCCCATACGCTGTACAATTTCTCAGAAGGCGAAGATAGTGCGTCCTTGCCATGGTTAAGCGGCAATGCACCAGATGGCCACCCATTCAAATATGAGCAGCCGCAGGCATTCGGCCAAAAACCGGTCTTGCAGCCAGGCCCGCTCGAAGCGCATGATACATTGCCAGAAGATAAGTTGAAAAAATAATCAGCAGAAAACGGAACGGAGAATCTATTCTTCGTTCCGTTTTTGCGTTCGTCAATAGTTGGAAGGAGAAAGGAAGTGGGTTTTTGAAACAGGTATGGGCAATGACTCAGACGTGGCGTCACGTAGTGTTTTTGCACTGGCCGGTTTCGCCAAAATGGCTGCGGCCATTTGTGCCGGGCGAGCTAGAACTAGATACGATCGAAGGAAAAGCCTGGATTGGCATCGTTCCCTTTACCGCTGAACGGACACGTTTACGTTTTCTTCCGCCGATTCCGGGTGTGTGGAAATACAACGAATTAAATGTTCGTACTTATGTACGACGTGCAGGGCGTTCAGGTGTTTTCTTTTTCAGTCTGGATGCGGATAGCCTGTTGGCTGTTCAAACGGCAAGCATGGGCCGGTTTTTGCCTTATCGCATGGCGCAAATGAAGCACATAGAAAAAGAAGGTTGCCACTTGTTCTGGAGCCAATTGAAAGACAAGACGAAGAGGGAAGCTTTTCTGGTTGATTATAAGGCTGGGGAAGAAATTCCACTTCCATCTGCCTTGGAAAGCTGGCTGACGGAGCGCTATTGCTTGTGGACTAAACCGAAAAATATACTATGGCGCATAGATATTGACCACACGCCCTGGCGCCTGCAACATGTCCATCTGAACTTCGCAGAACATTCACTTGCGCCATTCTTACCGGCTTCCGTCTTTAGGGCGAAGCCACTGGCGCATTATTCCTTTGAAAAACGGGTTCGCTTCAGGGTGCCGATGGTCGAAAAAAGGAACTAGTTTTCCA
>JASKZU010000317.1 GCA_030147455.1 Planococcus sp. (in: firmicutes)
CAAAAAGAACAGGAACTTTGTACAAAGTTCCTATTCTTTCAATGAGGCGTTTTACACAATGCTCGAATCGGAAAAATTAGGTAGCACTAGTTTAAATCTACAAGTCCAGTATTCCTGACTTACTTTTGGTTACTTATATACTGAGTAAGCAAATACTTTATTATTTACAAGTCGTATGCACATATTTATTCGTCTCATTCTCCTTGCATTAATCCAAAACGATTTACTCTAAGGACGATCACTTAACTAAATAAAAACTGAATTCTAATCAAGGCCAATTTGTCGAGATGGCGATTGTTCAGAATTCAGTTTAACATTTTATGCTGATGCTTACTTATTGATTTTAACCCGCTGCAGGCGCAATGAGTTCAAGACAACCGAAACGGAACTGAAAGCCATGGCGGCTCCCGCCACCCACGGTGCGAGCAGTCCGACAGCAGCAATCGGTATGCCTACGGTATTATAGGCAAAAGCCCAGAACAAGTTTTGTTTGATGTTGCGCATGGTTTTGCGGCTCATGAGGATGGCGTCCGCGATGCTGTTCAAATCGCCTCGGATCAACGTAATGTCCGCCGCTTCCATCGCTACGTCGGTGCCTGTTCCGATGGCCATGCCGATGTCAGCTGTTGCAAGTGCCGGCGCGTCATTGATGCCATCGCCGACCATCGCTACTTTTTTGCCTTGCTGCTGCAGTTTCTTGACTTCCTCCGCTTTGCCTTCCGGAAGCACTTCCGAGATCACCGCATCGACGCCGACTTCTTTGCCGATCGCCTGAGCGGTCCGCCCGTTATCGCCCGTCATCATGATGACTTTTAGACCCATCTTTTGCAGGCGGTTGATGGCGCTGCGGGAAGTATCTTTAATCGTATCCGCTACTGCAACAATTCCAGCGTATTCACCGTTCACAGCAGCCAGCATCGCGGTCTTGCCATCGCTCTCCATTGCTTCCATTTCCGGCAAAACGGACGATACATCAATGCCATATTGCTGCATAAGCTTCCGCGTCCCGATCAGAACCCCTTGTCCTGATACGGTTGCCTGTACGCCGTAGCCCGGAACTGCCTCAAAGAATTGAACCTTGCCAAGTTCGATGCCTTTTTCCTGAATTCCCTGCACGATTGCTTGCGCGAGCGGGTGTTCAGATTGCTTTTCAGCTGCACCGATCAATGAAAGAATGCGTTCTTCGTCTTGGCCGTCTGCGAATAAAACGTCTGTCAATACCGGTTTTCCGTGTGTAACGGTACCCGTTTTATCGACGACCACGGTGTCGATGCTTTGCGTTTGTTCTAAATGTTCGCCGCCTTTAAACAAAACGCCCATTTCCGCCGACCGGCCGGAGCCTGCCATGATCGAGGTCGGTGTTGCAAGTCCGAGTGCACACGGGCAGGCAATGACCAGCACCGCAATCAATACTTCAAGCGCTGGAGTAAAATTGCCGGGTTCGACCAGGAAGTACCATACCAGGAATGTGAGTATGGCGATGCCGACGACAATCGGAACGAAGATGCCGGAGATTTTATCAGCCATTCGCTGAATCGGCGCTTTTGTTCCCTGTGCGTCTTCTACCACTTTGATGATTTGCGCAAGCGCTGTATCGCGCCCGACTTTCGTCGCTTTCATTTGAATCGAACCATTGCTGTTGATTGTTGAGCCATAAAGCAGATCACCTGCCGCTTTATCAACCGGCAAACTTTCACCCGTCAGCATCGATTCATCGACTGCAGTAGTTCCTTCCAGCACTTCGCCGTCCACCGGAATCTTTTCACCCGGTTTGACGATGATGGTATCGCCAATCACCACTTCTTCCAAGGGCACTACGGTTTCAACCCCACTTCGCAGGACAACAGCGGTTTTCGCTTGGAGGCCCATCAGTTTTTTGATGGCTTCCGATGAACGGCCTTTCGCTTTTGCTTCGAATAATTTCCCGAGAACAATCAGCGTAATCAACACAGCGCTTGTTTCAAAATACAAATGCGCTGCGTGAGGCGAACCGGCATGGATAATCGCCTGATATACACTGTAGAAGTAAGCGGCCGATGTACCCATCGCAACCAGCACGTCCATATTCGCGCTGCCGTTGCGAAGCGCTTTATAGGCACCAACGTAGAACTGTTTCCCGATAATGAATTGGACCGGCGTGGCCAAGAGCATCTGAACCCATGGATTCATCAGGAAGTCCGGAACGTATAAAAAGGAAGTGAAGGAAAAGTGGCCGACCATCGTCCACAGTAAAGGCAGCGACAAAATGGCTGATGCAATGAATTTCCATTTCTGCTCCTGGATGGCTTTTTCGCGGTAATCCACTTGTTCGGTATCTTCCCGGTGTTGATGTGCACCATACCCCAATTTCTCGACTTTGGCGATAATATCGCCGGCCGTCACTTCGGAAGGATTAAATTCGATTGTCGCTTTTTCGAGTGCTAAGTTGACGTTTGCTGCTGCAACGCCACCCATTTTATTCAATCCTTTTTCGATGCGTGTCGCACATGCTGCGCATGTCATCCCGGTAATATCAAATTCCGCTTTCTGTTTGACGATGCCGTAGCCGAGCGCGTCAATTTTCTTTTCAAAATCCGCTTCACTGAGTTTGGCGGCGTCATATTGGATCGATGACTTTTCAAGCGCCAGGTTGACGCTCGCCTTTTCGACGCCGTCCATTTTGTTTAATCCTTTCTCGATGCGGGTTGCACAGGCAGCACATGTCATTCCTGTGATTTGAAAGGTCGCTTCTTTTGTAGCTGTTGCCATGATGTTCTCCTCCTCCCTATACTTACCGGGGGTATATTTCATTCAAAAGACAAGGGTGCCAAAAGAGCACCCCTATACTACGTCATATCCTTGGTCTTCGATTGTTTCCTTGATTTCGCCTAGTGACGTTTCATTTCCATCAAAATGAACGTTGACTTTGCCATTTTCAAGATCTACTTTCACGGACGAAACTCCTTTAAGTCCACCTACACTCGATTCAACTGCATTTACACAGTGTGCGCAAGACATGCCTTCTACTTTTAATGTTTCATTCATTGTATTTCCTCCTCAATAGATTATTTCTTTCAGCTTAATATACCTTATAAGGGTATATCAAGCTTTTTGCTTGGTCTTTACTTCGTCATTGTCTTCATGATGTCCATCAACTCGTTGATTGCCTCGTCG
>JASKZU010000047.1 GCA_030147455.1 Planococcus sp. (in: firmicutes)
AAAGGCTTCTCTCAAATTCAACTTGTCTAAACTGAATTTCTAAAATTTCTCTGTAAAAGAATCAGTAATCTCTTTTCTCCAATATAATTCCACTAGATGAATCTTTTTTCTATAAAAAACGGAAAAGACCGCGCCAGGAAGACGCAGTCTTTTCAGTAATTCGAACCAAATCCTTTTGGAAACCAACGACGGCTCAACATAGAAACAGCTGCCGCTTTGCATCTTGCAGATTTTCTTGAGCCGGCTCGCTTCGACTACAAGCTGTTCAAAGGAATAATTAGTTTTTTGTAAAAAATTCACATTTAAAAAGGCGAAGAAGCTGCCTTTGCTTCTCCTCATGTGTGTATTATTTCAGCCAGCTATCCAAAAATGGCTGCTGATTTCCTTTAAAATACTCATCAAAGAACAATCTGAATTCGTCGGTCGTTGCTTGCTCAAACTGAAATTGGTGATAATAGGCCGACAGAAACTCGAGTGCTGCTTTGTTGCCGCCTTTGTCTTCAAAAAAATCCTTCAGCAAAAGCGGTACTTTCCCGTACACCGTCGCGTAGTAATCACTGTCTTCAAACTCATCCAGCGGGATATTTGCATACTGTTCCGGAGTGCCGCTTGCGGCGTATTCTTCGGCACTTTGGAATCCGCTGTCAGCATCCCCGTCATAGTCACTGAGAAACAGCGCTGTACTGAATTCCGTCAAGCTCTCATCCAGCCAGGCTTCGCGAAACGGATCATTGCCTACCGCCAAATAAAACCATTGGTGGGCGATTTCATGGACAAGGATATACTCGAGATTGCCCGGGTCTGATGCTACTTCGATGCTGTTTGGATATTCCATATAGCCGTCATTGGCGATGATATCGAGCTCGCCTTGAGTATGCTTCCCGACCATTTTTTCAAAAAAAGCATAGGACTCGGCTGCCAGCTCTGCCGTATCGTTCAATATGACGGAATCTGACGGGACAAATACACGCAGTGCCGTATCGTTTACTTCGCGCTCTTCCGCTTTCCACTGGGCTGGATCCAATAAAGCCAAGTAAAAGTCTTTGATGTTTTCTCCTGTCAACGTTCCAGAACGGTGCGCTTCTACGGCGCCGTCCTGTGCAGAACTGGCAATCCAATACTCTTCCGGCAGCTCATAGTGAATCGTGTAGCTGCCAAAACCAGTCCAGTAGGATTCGCCTTTTGGGTCGTAATCATGGATTTGCCAATCGTCATCATAAGGGGCGAGCATCGGATACCAATGCGCTAAATAAAAATTGCCCTCTACTTGGGATAACCGCAGACCTTCTTCCGGCACGTCCAGCCCATAAACGACTTCCACGCGGGTGGTGCTTTCAGGTCTAAGTGGTTGTTCCAGTTCAATTAATAGCTCGTTGTTGGCCAATTGAAAATCTGCCGGCTGCTGTTCCACGGTAACCGAAGAAATTTCAGTCCATACCGGGTCTCCGGTATATCCGGCCGTTTCATCGGCGTTCATTGCATTCGGAACAAAGTAAAAGCCGATGTCCGGCCATTCATCTTCTGTATCGTTTGTCACTTCGATGATAGCGGTAATGGCAAACTGTCCCGTTTCCGACATTTGTACATCCAGTTCATAGTCTGCCGAGCTTTTGGCGACGGAATCCAATTGATCGGGTTGAAAATCTCTCGGCAAGCCGAACCACAATAAAGCGAGCAGGAGGATTCCAATTCCAACTGCCAGTACCGCCAATCTTTTTTTCTTCATGTTCGTTTCTCCTAAGTGAAGATTATTTTCGACAGGTTCAACAAGCGGTTATAGATGGCTTTACACCGGTCCCCAGTTGATGATGACTGCAAACGAAAGCATAACTACCGCAATAACAGTCCAGATCAAAAGCAGCGGCAGCATCCATCTTGCCCATTTAACCCATGCAACGCCGGCTACGGCTAAGCTCGCCATCAATGGTCCGGATGTCGGAAAGATGCTATTGGTGAAACCGTCTCCGAATTGGTAGGCCTGAACGGCCACTTGTCTTGTAATTCCGGCCATATCAGCCAGCGGCGACAAAATCGGCATGGCGATAATAGCCTGTCCGCTTCCTGAAGGAATAAGAAAATTCATGATGCCGTTTGCCACAAACATGCCAAGTGCTGCGGCTACTGGCGGCAGGCCGGTCAATGGCACAGAAAGCGCATGGACAAAGGTATCCAAAATCTGAGCGTTTTCCATAACAATCAAAATAGCTCTCGCCACCCCAATGATAATAGCACCGTAGACAAGGTTCTTACACCCTTCCAAAAAGGTTAAGGTGATTTGATTGTAATTCATCTTTGCAATGATGCCAGATCCGATTCCGATAATGATAAAGAAGGCTGCCATATGGTCGATGGTCCATTGGAACTGGATTGTAGCATAAACAAAGAAAGCAAGGCACAATGCCACAAAACTTAAAATGATTTTATGTCTTGTATGGAATGGTGCAATTAACTCTGATTCAGCAGACTTTTCACCTGTGCCGTCCAATATGCCAATTAAACTTTTAGATGGATCCATCAAGATCTTTTTGGCATAGCGCCATGTATACCAAATCGTCACGCCGATAATAGCAATAAAGGCAACTATTCTCAAAAGCATTCCTGAAAACAATGGCACATCCGCCATCGTTTGGGCGATTCCGACTGTATAAGGATTCAGGAAGCCTACATTAAATCCAGCAAACGTAGCCCCAAACGTAATGGCTACTGCGACGATGGCATCCAGCTTCAGCGCTCTGGCAATGATGAGGCCGATAGCTACGAATGGAATAACGGAATTCGCTACCGCACCGATTGCACCACCGAGCGCAAATAATACGGATACCAACGCAATTAGCCAAAATTCTTTTCCTTTTGTTTTATCTACCGCGCGCAGAATTCCTCCTTTGATGGCGCCTGAACGTTCCACTACTTCAAATGCCCCTCCAGCAAACAACACCAAAAAAATAAGGCCGCCTGACTGAACCATCCCTTCCTGCAAAGCTAAAAAGATATCCATGAATCCGGTCGGCTCTTTGCCTACTTGACTGTATGTATTCGGTATCACGCGTTCTACTTCATCGACGACTTCCCGCTCGAATGACCCGGCAGGCACAAAGTATGTTGCAACGACTGCTGCTAAGAGCACTGCAAACAAAATGACATATGTATCCGGCATTTCCCATTTTCTTTTCTTTTTCAAGTTGGGCTGTTTCCTGTTTTCTTTTGAACCGTCCATCATCCGGCTGCTCCTCCCTATACTGCTTTATTTCTCCTTTTAAAATCAGATCTTTACCGATTTAAAAAGAAGTTAGTAACCAGTATAGATACCGACGGCTGAATTATCAATTCAATCTTTTCTGAATTCGATAAACAATTTGGCAATGAAAGCAGCCAAAAAAAAGACTGTCGATTTTCACGACAGTCGGAAGCAAAAAAATTGTTCTTTCTCTAAGGCTAGTTCCCCTATATTCACAAGCAATTGCCGTGCTACAATCCTGATTCTTCTGGAGTGGACGACTTCTTAAACCCAGCCGCTGCATACTGCCAGATCTTGTCGCCTTTTAATGCATTGTGCCCTTTCGCGTTCAGCTTCGCAGAGTGGATCATCGCCTGTGCGAGAATTTCTGTCGGCAGCGGCTGATAAGAACGGAACAAATTCAACTGATTGGCTGCCTGGACAACTTTCATGCCCACCACTTCAAGCGGCCGGTCGCTGTTTCGCCGCCATAGAATAGGCGGGTTGAAGATCGTGAGCGACGGAAAATCCAGTTGCTTGACCGCTTGTTCCAGCTGACCTTTCATTCTCGAATAAAAAGCCTTTGAATCCGGCGATGCATAGTCGGATGAAACCAGTATATACCGGCCTACGCCGTTTTCTTTTGCGGCTTCTGCAAACGCCAATTGGTAACCGTAGTCGACTTTCCACTGGTTTTCCTTGCTGCCGGCTGCTTTTCGTGTCGTGCCGAGACAAGAGAACAACACATCTCCTGCAACCAAGTGCTGCCACTGCTCAGGTTGATCAAAATCCACAACGTGAACACGAAGTTTCTCGTGCTCTATATCCGGCTTTCGTCTGACAAAGATGTCCACTTTGTCGAACTCTTCGTCATCCAGCAATAAAGCCGCCAAGTCCTGGCCGGTTGCGCCCGTTGCGCCAATTACTAATGCATGCATATGCGTCCTCCTCAAAATTGAATAGATCGAAAGCTGATCGATTGCTTCCTTTATAATCCTTATACCCTGCCTTGATTTCTTTCAGCCAATAAAAAACAGCTCACTTTTACCATATTAATAACCGGGTTCGTTCGTCGCTTTCGTCTGTCACATATTCTACTGCTGAAAAGCCGCAAACGACAGCCTGTTCCGCCAACAAGCGGCAAAGCTGCTCATCTTTTGCATAAATCGTTGCATAAATGCTATCCA
>JASKZU010000109.1 GCA_030147455.1 Planococcus sp. (in: firmicutes)
AGGCATTTTCGGACGCTTGGCCTTACCCGGTGCATATCCGTTTGTTCGAAAAAGACAAAAAGTTCATGCTGGAATTGGCTGGGCCGGGAGACTGGTCAGCTTTTGAATTAGATTCACAGCAATTGGCAATTGGTAAAGCGTGCGGATCGGATCGCTCGAAAATCGAGATCCACGCACAGATGGAGGGATAATATGTTTGTCGATCACGTAAAAGTATATGTAAAAGGTGGCGACGGCGGGGATGGCATGGTAGCATTCCGCCGCGAAAAATATGTGCCGAACGGCGGGCCTGCGGGCGGCGACGGCGGCAAAGGCGCAGATGTTGTCTTCCAGGTAGACGAAGGCTTGCGCACGCTAATGGATTTCCGCTTTAAACGAATTTTTAAAGCAGACCGCGGTACGCACGGCATGAGCAAAAACCAGCATGGGGCAAAAGCACATGATTTGGTAATCAAAGTTCCGCCTGGCACGGTCGTCAAAGACGCCGACACAGACGAGACAATTGCAGATTTGGTAGAAGAAGGCCAAACGGCCGTTATCGCACGCGGTGGACGCGGCGGGCGCGGTAACTCGCGCTTTGCCACGCCGCAAAACCCGGCGCCAGAACTATCGGAAAAAGGCGAGCCGGGCCTTGAACGCAACGTGGTACTTGAACTGAAAGTGCTTGCGGATGTCGGACTTGTCGGCTTCCCGAGCGTTGGGAAATCGACGTTGCTGTCGGTTGTTTCGGCGGCGAAGCCGAAAATCGGCGCTTACCACTTTACGACCATCGTGCCAAACCTTGGCATGGTCCAAACAGAAGACCAGCGCAGCTATGTCATGGCTGACTTGCCGGGCTTGATCGAGGGTGCACACGAAGGAATCGGGCTTGGCCATCAATTCCTGCGCCATATCGAACGCACGCGTGTTATTGTCCATATCATTGACATGTCGGGCATGGAAGGCCGTGATCCTTACGAGGATTATGTGACCATCAACGAAGAATTAAAGCAATACAATATGCGTTTGACAGAGCGTCCGCAATTGATTGTTGCCAATAAAATGGACATGCCGGATTCAGAAGAAAACTTGGAAGCGTTCCGTGCTAAATTGCCGGAAGATGCGAAAGTTTTCCCGATTTCTGCTTTGTCTAGAAAAGGCTTGAACAACTTGCTGTTCGCAATTGCCGACCTGCTTGAAGTCACACCGGAATTCCCGATGGAAGATGAAGTAGATTCGGATGCAGCGGATACGGTTCTTTACAAGCACGAACTTCAAGGCGATGGCTTTGAAATTACGCGCGATCCGGACGGGGCATTTGTGCTATCAGGCTATGCCATCGAACGGATGTTTAAAATGACCGACTTCTCACGCGAAGATTCAATCCGCCGATTTGCCCGCCAAATGCGCGGCATGGGCATTGACGATGCGCTGCGTGAACGCGGTGCCGAAAACGGCGACACGGTTCGCCTGCTTGAATTTGAATTTGAATTTACCGACTGATGCGGAGGTAACGTGAATGAAAGACATTTCGGAACAACGCTATTACTTGGTACGGGAAGATGTTTTGACCGAAGCGATGGTCAAAACGCTGGAAGTGAAAAAACTGCTTCAGCGCGACCGCATGTCCATTTTGGACGCTGTGGCCCAGACCGGCTTGTCGCGTTCGGCATTTTATAAATACCGCGATGCGGTGTTCCCGTTCCATTCGATCGTGAAAGAACGGATCCTGACGGTGTTTCTGCAATTGGAAGACCGTTCAGGAACGCTTGCGACACTGCTTCATGCAGTGGCCACAATGGGCTGCAATATTTTGACCATTCACCAAACCATTCCGATTCAGGGACGGGCAAATGTTACACTGTCGCTTGACGTGACAGCGATGGACGTGGAACTGGATATGTTTTTGCAGCAGTTGAAAAAGCTCGATTTTGTCGAGTCGGCCGACGTGGTTTCAAGCGGATCGTCATAATGTAGGAGGAATGACTCGATGGCAGAAGAGAAAAAGAGAATTTCATTTTTAGGACCGGAGGCGTCATTTACCCATTTGGCGGCGTCCAAAGTTTTTCCGAAAGAGCAAGTAGTGCCGTATACGACCATTCCGGAATGCATTGAAGCGGTTGTGGAAGGGGCGGTCGATTATGCAGTCGTGCCGCTTGAAAATGCACTGGAAGGCTCAGTGCCCTTGACCGTGGATTATCTGTTTCACGAAGCAGAGCTGTATGTGGCGGCGGAAGTGCTTTCGCCGATCGAGCAGCATCTGCTCGTTCATCCGGAAAACCGGGGTGCGGAAACATTCGAGGCCATTTATTCACATCCGCACGCACTGGCGCAATGCCATAAGTTTTTGTATTACACGTATAAGCATACGCCGCTCGAACAATACAGTTCGACGGCCGCCGCAGCGAAAATGGTGGCAGAATTGCCGGAACGAAACATTGCGGCGATCGCCAACGACTATGCAGCCGAAAAGTATGGTTTGGATATCGTACAGCGGGACATCCATGATTTTCATTTCAACCATACGCGTTTTTTCGTCTTATCAAAACATAACCACAAACTGACTGAAGCAAATCATGAATCGCAGATCAAGACAACATTGATGATCACGCCGCCAGAAGATGACCGGTCCGGCGTTTTGCATCAAGTGCTGTCGGTTTTTGCCTGGCGCAAGCTGAACTTGTCGAAAATCGAATCGCGTCCGCTTAAGACGGGCCTTGGCAATTATTTCTTTATCGCCGATGTGCTGGCTGACGAAAATGCACCCATGATGCGCGGAGCCTATGAGGAACTTGCAGCGCTCGGCTGCGGCGTGAAAACGCTCGGTTCGTATTATACGTATAACTCATGAAAAGCCTGCATTTGCTGTAACATTAGAAAACCCCCGAACGCACAAAGCGTCCGGGGGTTTTTTACTCGTCTTCCAGCAGATAGCCGTGCTGTTTCATTGCCGCTGCCGCTTTTTCAAGTGTTTCTGCACGGTCAGCCGTAATGGTATGGATGTGTGTGCCGTCGGTCAGCTCCAGTAAATAGCTCGCACCGGTATCGCGTATACGCTGCATAAAAGAGTCTACGTCGCTCGTTGTAGAAACATGGACGCCGGCTGTCAGCTCGCCGTAAACCGGGTGCTCGATGGCGACATCTTTTACGGTGACGCCGCATTCGACCAATAGCCGCAGTTCGGCTTCGGTTTCTTCAGGCTGATGGCGGCAGGCGATGCGCCGGCTGACTTGTTTTGGGCCGCTTGGGTCGAGGTATAAATAGCCTTGGCTTGTGGCCAAAATAGGTTCGCCTTTTGCTTTAAGCAAGGTCATATCGCCGACTACGACTTGCCGGGATACTTTTGCGAGCTTCGCAAGCTCGCTTCCGGTCATTGGACGGCCGGCTTGCCTGATTGTATCCAGCAAGACATTTCGGCGCTCTTCGCCGTATAGTTTTTTCATGGAACCCCTCCGTTGCTAAGTCATGCGTGCTTCTATTTTAGCATAAACAGAGCAGGGAGGTTTGCTTACTCGGAGGCCCGTGGATATGGTATAATCAATAGGTTGAAAATGAAAGGGCGAATGCTATGTACGATTACATAAAAGGGCACGTCACCCGTGTGACGCCTGAATATTTAGTAGTAGAACAAAGCGGGATCGGCTGGCAGATTTTTGCGCCGAACCCTTACTCGTTCGGCTCGGATGAGCTGCAAATTTTTGTTCACCATCATGTCCGGGAAGACGCGCAATTTTTGTTCGGCTTTCCGACACTTGAACAGCGCGAATTATTCCGCAAGCTCATCAGTGTCTCCGGCATCGGGCCAAAAGGAGCGCTGGCCATATTGGCTTCGGGACAGCCGCAATACGTAATCGAGGCGATCGAGCAGGAAGACGAATCATATTTAGTGAAGTTTCCCGGCGTCGGCAAGAAAACCGCACGCCAAATGATTTTAGATTTGAAAGGCAAGCTGACCGAGTTTTTCGGCGAAGCCTACGAAGAAGAAGGCGAGCCGCAATTGTTCGGCGCTGACGAAATGGAACTCGAAGAAGCAATGCTGGCGCTGTCGGCACTCGGCTATTCGGAACGTGAAATCAACAAAGTCAAGCCGCAGCTAAAAGGCCTGGAACTTGATACTGAAGGCTTTATGAAAAAAGCATTGCAGCTATTGCTCAAGCAAAACTAACAAAAGGAGGCGACGGCCATGGAAGAACGCATCATCGACGGTGAAGTTTCAGAGTTTGATGAACGCTTTGAACAGTCGCTGCGGCCACAGCGGTTGTCGCAATACATCGGCCAACAAAAAGTAAAGCACAACCTTGAGATATTCATCGAAGCCGCCAGAATGCGCAGCGAATCACTCGACCATGTGCTTCTATACGGGCCGCCCGGGCTCGGAAAAACGACGCTTGCTTCTGTCATCGCCAACGAAATGGAAGTAGGGGTCAAAATGACTTCAGGCCCTGCCATTGAACGGCCGGGCGACCTGGCTGCAATCGTTTCGTCGCTTGAACCGGGAGACGTGCTGTTTATCGATGAAATCCACCGGCTCAACCGGTCGATCGAGGAAGTCCTATATCCGGCAATGGAAGACTTCTGCTTGGATATCGTCGTCGGAAAAGGCCCGACTGCGCGCTCGGTAAGGCTTGATTTGCCGCCGTTTACGCTGATCGGGGCAACAACGCGCGCAGGCGCGCTTTCTGCTCCTTTGCGCGACCGTTTCGGCGTGTTGGCGCGTCTTGAATATTACGACACTGAGGCGCTGACGCAGATTGTTGTGCGCAGCGCGGCATTGTTTGAAGCGGATATCGATCCGCTTGCGGCCGTCGAAATAGCGCGAAGGTCCCGTGGAACCCCGCGAATTGCCAATCGCCTCTTAAAGCGCGTGCGCGATTATGCAATGGTGCGCGGAAACGGCTCGATCACTACCGATATGGCAGAGCAGGCTTTGGAGATGCTGCAAGTTGATCCGCTCGGGCTGGACCATATCGACCATAAGCTGCTGACCGGCATGATCGATCGGTTCCGCGGCGGGCCTGTAGGTTTGGACACGATTGCTGCGAGCATCGGCGAAGAATCGACGACAATCGAAGATGTATATGAACCGTATTTGCTGCAGATCGGCTTTATCCAGCGGACGCCGAGAGGCCGGACAGTAACTGCTCTTGCATACGAACACTTTAAAATGGAGATGCCTCAATGACGAAACCACAAACTGAACAGCAATTAAATGTAAATGATTTTGATTTTGACTTGCCGGAGCGATTGATCGCACAAACCCCGCTGCTTGACCGGACGTCGAGCCGGCTGCTTGTCATGGACAAGGAAACGGGCGAAGTAGAACACAAGCATTTCCGTGATATTACCAGCCACTTGCAAGAAGGCGACGTGCTGGTGTTGAACGATACACGCGTGCTTCCGGCGCGCCTCATGGGAACAAAAGAAGAAACCGGCGCCAATATCGAAGTGTTGCTTCTTAAGCAAACCGAACAAGACGTCTGGGAAACCCTTGTGAAACCAGCGAAAAAAGTAAAAGTCGGCACGGTCGTATCATTTGGCGGCGGCTTATTGCGCGCTGAATGCACCGGCGTACTCGACCATGGCGGGCGTTATTTTAAATTTCTTTATGATGGTATATTTTATGAAATTCTCGACCAGCTCGGCGAAATGCCTTTGCCGCCTTATATCCGTGAAAAGCTTGAAGACCAGGACCGCTACCAGACGGTATTCGCAAAAGAGCGGGGAAGTGCGGCAGCGCCGACTGCCGGCCTTCATTTTACGGATGAATTACTGAAGGATATCCAGTCAAAAGGCGTTCAAGTTGCCTTTATCACGCTTCATGTCGGCCTTGGGACATTTCGGCCGGTATCGGTCGATTCGATTGAGGATCACGAGATGCATGCCGAGTTTTACCGCATAACGGAAGAAACCGCACGCATCATCAACAACGCCAAGAAAAACGGCGGGCGCATCATTTCTGTCGGGACGACATCAACGCGCACGCTCGAATCGGTTGCGAACAAGTTTGAAGGCCAGTTGCAGGAAGACGACGGCTGGACCGATATTTTCATTTATCCCGGCTATGAGTTCAAAGCGGTAGACGGCTTGATCACTAATTTTCATTTGCCGAAGTCCACGCTGGTTATGCTCGTCAGTGCCATGTCAAGCCGTGATTCGATACTCAATGCCTATAAACAGGCAGTTGGCAACGAGTACCGCTTTTTCAGCTTTGGCGATGCCATGTTTATTGAACCAAAGAAAAAGGAGACCGAATCATGACTCATGCAGTAACGTACGAACACATTAAAACTTGCAAGCAAACAGGTGCACGTCTGGGTATCGTCCACACGCCGCACGGCTCGTTTGAAACACCAGCCTTTATGCCGGTCGGCACGCAGGCAACTGTCAAGACGATGAGCCCGGAAGAGTTAAAGGCCATGAACGCCGGCATCATTTTAAGCAATACCTACCACTTATGGCTGCGTCCAGGCAACGACGTCATCAAAGAAGCAGGCGGCCTGCATAAATTCATGAACTGGGACCGCCCGATTCTGACCGACTCCGGCGGATTTCAAGTGTTCTCGCTCAGCGAATTCCGAAACATCAAAGAAGAAGGCGTTCATTTCCGCAACCACATGAACGGTGACAAACTGTTCCTAAGCCCTGAGAAGGCAATGGAAATCCAAAACGACCTCGGTTCCGATATCATGATGGCATTCGATGAGTGCCCGCCTTACCCGGCAACTCACGAATATATGAAAGCCAGCGTCGAGCGCACGTCCCGCTGGGCAGAGCGCTGCCTCGAAGCCCATGCACGTCCGCAGGACCAAGGATTGTTTGGCATCATCCAAGGAGGCGAATACGAAGACTTGCGCAGACAAAGTGCTGAAGACCTTGTTGCCCTCGATTTTCCAGGATACGCTATCGGCGGCTTGTCAGTCGGCGAACCGAAAGACGTTATGAACCGTGCGCTTGAATTCACGACACCGTTCATGCCGTTCAATAAGCCGCGCTACTTGATGGGCGTCGGTTCTGCCGATTCACTCATTGACGGAGCCATCCGCGGCATCGACATGTTTGACTGCGTCCTGCCGACGCGTATCGCGCGCAACGGAACATTAATGACGAGCACCGGCCGCCAGAACTTGAAAAATGCCAAGTTTAAGCGTGATTTTAATCCGATTGACGAGAAATGCACATGCTATACGTGCACAAACTATACGCGTGCCTATGTGCATCACTTGCTGCGCGCAGATGAAACATTCGGAATTCGCCTTACGAGTTATCATAACCTTCATTTTCTGTTAAACTTAATGCAACAGGTGCGTCAAGCGATCCGTGAAGACCGCCTGGGAGATTTTCGCGAAGAATTTTTTGAAGCGTACGGATTCAACAAGCCGAATGCAAAAAATTTCTGAGGCTGAAAACAATAGAGAACACGAAAGGGGGAAATTGAACAATGGAAACATTAATTGCGTTATCACCTTTATTATTGATGTTCTTGCTTATGTGGCTTTTCATCATCCGTCCGGCACAAAAACGCCAAAAATCGACTGCCAATATGCAGTCAGAATTGAAGCGTGGGGACCGTATCGTGACGATCGGCGGCTTGCATGGCCAAGTCGATGCAGTAGACGACACGACGATCTACATCACGGTGGCGGATGGCACGCGTTTGCAGTTTGAACGCCAGGCAATCGCCCGCATCGTCGAATAACAAACCGCAAAAAACCGTC
>JASKZU010000176.1 GCA_030147455.1 Planococcus sp. (in: firmicutes)
AGTTCAGTGGTAGAACGCCACCTTGCCAAGGTGGAGGTCGCGGGTTCGACCCCCGTCTTCCGCTCCATTTTTTTGGCGGCATAGCCAAGCGGTAAGGCATGGGTCTGCAACACCCTTACCACCGGTTCGAGTCCGGTTGCCGCCTCCATTATATCATGCCGGTGTGGCGGAATTGGCAGACGCGCACGACTCAAAATCGTGTTCCTTCGGGAGTGTCGGTTCGACCCCGACCACCGGTATCATCAGACAGTATGCCAGCTGTCCAACAATAAAGAAAAAGAACCTGACTTAATTGTCGGGTTCTTTTTCTTTTGAGTCCAGCAAGGTGGTTTTTTCTCGTCAAATCTCGTCATTTTTATCTGTAATAATTTGTTCAATAACGAGCTGATTGTATGCTGAAAATGGGGGTTGATTAATAGCAGCGGTATGTCGGCTATGGTATAATTACCGCGGTTTCCAGTAATTCAAGACATCGTTCAGCAGTAGATTTGAAACTCTTTCAGGAATTTATAAAGGAAGATTTGCAATGCTGGGTGGTTGTCAAAACTCGTGAGCTCTGTTTCTAATCGGCTAGAAAACTAAAGCAAGCGTGTGTATGTGCAGGGAGTGCCGAATTTGGTGTTTCGTTTTAAAATATAATGTAATGTAAGGAAGTGTAGTTATGGAACAAAACGGTTCCGCCAAAAGTTCAGTAGCGCAGACTGAACCGCCGCAGAAAAAACAACCGGCGAAGAAAGAAGTAAATCTGGTTTCTCTTTTAATTACCATTGCCGTTGGGGCCATTATTTGGTTTATTGGTGCACCCGAAGGACTGGACGATCGTGCTTGGCACTTATTCGCTATTTTTGCAGCAACTATTATCGGTTTGATTATCAAGCCTTTGCCAATGGGCGGTGTTGCGATTCTAGCCGTTACTATAATTGTGTTGACCGGTACGCTGGAACTAAGTGATGCTCTCAGCGGTTTTCAAAATACAACCATTTGGTTGATTGTTATTGCCTTTTTTATTTCACGAGGATTTATCAAAACGGGCCTTGGAAACCGTGTAGCCTACATGTTTGTAAAAAGGTTCGGGAAAAAAACTTTGGGCCTTTCCTATGCACTATTGGTAAGTGATTTAATACTTTCCCCGGCAATGCCAAGTAATACGGCAAGAGGCGGGGGAATTGTCTTTCCAATTGTTCGCTCTCTTTCGGAAACATTTGGATCAAAAGTTGAAGATGGAACCGAAAGAAAAATTGGTTCTTTCTTAACGAAAACTGCTTTTCAAGGAAACATGATTACATCAGCAATGTTCTTGACGGCTATGGCTGCTAACCCTTTGATCGCTTCTATAGCCGGGGATGCCGGCATTACGATTACATGGACAGGCTGGGCTGTCGCAGCTATCGTACCGGGGATAATTAGCTTGCTTGTCATTCCATACTTTATCTACAAAGTTTATCCGCCGGAAATTAAAGAAACGCCGCAAGCTGCAAAAATTGCAGAAGAGAAATTAAGCGAGATGGGACCTTTGAAGAAATCCGAGTTCAATATGATCGGCGTATTTCTGCTTATTCTATCGCTTTGGATCTTCGGGGACTCTGTCAACATTAACGCAACAACAACTGCGTTGATTGGACTATCGGTCTTGCTTTTAACTTCTGTTTTATCTTGGAACGATATCAAAAAAGAAGAAGGCGCATGGGATACACTTGTCTGGTTTGCTGTCTTGGTCATGATGGCGTCTTACTTGAATACATTGGGAATGATTCCATGGTTCAGTGATGTGATGGGCGATACAGTGAGCGGTCTGTCATGGATATGGGCATTGGCTGCGTTGGCATTGATTTACTTCTACTCTCATTACTTCTTTGCAAGTAACACGGCGCATGTAAGCGCCATGTATGCCGCTTTTCTAGCCGTTGCGCTTGCAGCAGGTGCTCCACCTATGCTGACAGCATTGCTGCTAGGATTCTTCAGTAACTTGTTCGGAAGCCTTACTCATTACGGCAGCGGCCCGGCGCCTGTATTTTTCGGTTCGGGTTATGTGCCGCAAAATAAATGGTGGGCAATCGGGTTTGCTATTTCCATTATCCACATTATTATTTGGGGAGTTATTGGCGGAACTTGGTGGAAAATACTTGGGCTTTGGTAAGCGCCCAAGTCAGACAGCTTATTTTTCCAATTAAATAAGCTGTAACTTTATATGACGATTGCTGTTCAGCCGATTAAAGAACAGCTGAAAACCCTGACTAAATTGTCAGGGTTTTTTTATAGCTGATAGGAGAGGCTGAATATGAAAATTCCCCAAGAAAATTGCATTTTGCTCTTGCATATTTAACGATTTACTAATATAATAATTATTGTTCGTTAAGCAATTATAAGAAAAATCCTTTCCCATTATGCCGGTGTGGCGGAATTGGCAGACGCGCACGACTCAAAATCGTGTTCCTTCTGGAGTGTCGGTTCGACCCCGACCACCGGTATCTAATCATTGCCCTGCCAAGCAATGAACGCTTAAAGCCCTTGACTGTGACGTCAAGGGCTTTTTTCTTTGCATGAATCAGTCGGGATTATTAAAAGGGCGAGTCTTGAAAAATACGTATAAAGTTTTTATAATAGAATATAATGTAAGAAAGTATAAACAATTTTTTTTCGTTCAAGCGGATGTGGCGGAATTGGCAGACGCGCTAGGTTCAGGGTCTAGTGGTGGAGACATCGTGGGGGTTCGAGTCCCTTCATCCGCATCAGAAAAAGACAGCTTTCAACTCGAGAGCTGTCTTTTTCTATAGGAAATGGCAACGGGAGTTAGGCTGATGGGCATAATTGCAGCATGAACAGTCGAACGAAGATGAAGGAGGACTTATGAGACCAGTTTACAGCGAAGTTGTTGAGTTTAGAGGAAGCCATTACGAATATGGCGTTATGCAAGGCACAGCGCTTAAAGAATCTATTACATTAGAGAACCGGCGAGGCCAGTGGAAGCGCAAGCGCCCGCGCTTTGTGATTGATCCGGTTGAGGCGAAGGCTGCATTCAACGAGTATGCACCGGGTATTTGGGAAGAGCTAATGGGCATACAGGACAGTTTGCAACTGCCGCTGGAAGAAGTGCTGCGTGACTTTGGTGGATACCGAATCGATGCGCCGCCGTCCGGCTGTTCGATTGTCAGTGGAGAAGATTTTTTGGTGCGAAATTACGATTTCCATCCGCAGACATACGAAGGCAGGTTTTGCTTGTTCCAGCCTGAAAAGGGCAATGCCATTATTGGGCCGAGCCAGCGCATTCTCGGGCGCATGGACGGAATGAACAATCATGGCCTTGTGATGGGCTATAATTTTATGCACCGGAAAAATCCGGGAGATGGATTTGTCTGTTACATGATTGGGCGCATTATTCTAGAAAGCTGCCGCACCGTAGAAGAAGCTGTCGCCTTGGTGAAAGACATCCCGCATAGGGGATCGTTCAGCTATGTGGTGACGGACAAGAGCGGTCAGACAAAAGTAATCGAAGCCACACCGCGCAAAGTTGTGGTAAGGGAAGCAACTGCGTGCACAAATCATTTCGAAATTCAGCAGCATGAAAACCGCAATTACTTGAAAGATTCTCATGAACGGCTTACCGTGATCGAGAACCATGCAGAAGAAACGGCAGAGGCCTACCGCGCTTTTCGCTTGTTTAATGACAAAGGCCGCGGCTTGTTCTCGGACATGTACAAAAGCTGGGCAGGGACGATTCATACATCTGTGTATTTGCCAAACGAGCAGGAAGTTTGGTTTGCGCTTGGCGGTGATCAAGATCCTACCGTATTTAAATTTGGCGACTGGCTGAATGGAAAACCGGTTCGAGCTAAAGAAATTCGCGGCCAGTTGGATACGGACATTGGCATGGCCCATACCGACCGGTTGTTTCCAGCAAAAAACGGCTAAAGCAGTAGTTCGCTTTAGCCGTTTTTTTGCTGAAGAGCAGATAGGTCGTCGATATATGGAAATGGAAAATGGGTGTCGATTCGGCCATTAATGCGTTTTGCAAGCAGCCGTTCGCCATCCAGCCAGTTGCGGAAATTAAACATGAGCGGCAGGCGGTCCGGCCCAAGGGCAAACCCTACTTCCAAGCTATCCGGAAAGTAGGAAGCAGTATGCAAGGTGCCGGAAGCAGTGCTGTATTTGGTGGAGAAAACGCCTTGATCTGAATCGTTCAACAAACGGAAAGCCGCATAGGCATCGCCGGGCGTTGCTGCATGTGCAACGAGCGCTTCTTCACGGCGTTTTGAGTCATCGATCTGGTAGCGGTTTTCTTCAGACAGGATTTCAAAATGGTTAGTGGATACAGAAGCTTCCCGTACAATAACGTCGCGCGGTGATGTCTCTGCCACGACGGAACGCCCGCTTTTGTCCAGCAGCACATAGCTGAATGAACGGCGATGCGGAAGCTCTTTTAATAAATCAATTGCTTCTTCAACATTGGCGCAATGTTCCAGAATCAACCGCCCGATCATATTGCAAAGAAAACCGTCTGCAGAGTTCCGCCGGTTGATAAAGTTATAGCCCATTGCCAACCCTTTTTCATTTAGCCCATCGGTTCGGCCGGTGATTTGCATCGTAGGGCCAATCGAAGCATATCCGCCATCTGTCGGCTTATACAAAGCAAAGCGGCCTTCGTAACCTTGAGGAGAGCTATCGTAATTACGGACAAGAAAATCATTTCGGCTGAGAATCGAACAGCCGCTTCGTGTGTATTCGATATAATAGCCGCCAAATTCACGCAGTGCAGCATCGAACGGCCATTTTAAAGCATCGGCCAGTCCTTCAATTTCTTCCCAGATGCGGGGAGCAAACCGTTCAAGCATCTCGGTTGCTTGTTGTTCGTCGACAATCAGCTGCCGGGTGTTGTCGCCGCGCTGAATTTGACGGTTCGGCAATAGCAGTGAATCCCGCAGCAGTTTGCCTTGATGATACCCGAAGTCATAGTGGCTGCCGCGGAACTGGATAATATCGCTGTGAACTTTTTTCATGTACATCCCTCTTTTTTATCTCGATATCAAAAGGATACTAGTATTTTAAGGGAATGAAAAAGAATATGCCTATAGCTGGTTATAGCACGATGACCTCAGCATCGCCGCCGTTGATGCCGGTAAACATATTGCCGGCAGCAGTCAATAACTGAAGTGCATTGTCACGGTCCATGGAAGGGCGCAGGTAAAATACGTGTAAAGCGTTAGTGGTGTTTTCAGTGACAGCAGTACGCTTGGAATCGACATAAGGGCTTCCGAAAGCCCCTTTGGCATCGCGCGTCACGAGTATGTGGTCAAGTTTGTTTTCACGGTTGTTCAACCCTTCATAACGGTCATCTGCTGAGCCCAGCGCGATTTCAATGTCGGCTTCGATTAGGTCGCGGTCATAAAGGCCGAGCGGAATTTCGTATTGCAGCGACAGAAAGCTGTTCATATCGATCGCTGAGTTGACCGTAGCCAAGTAGTTTTGCTTGCGTACTCTCCGGTACAGTGATTCTGCAGAAGGACGGTAGCGGTTCGGATCGCCGCCGAGCGCTTTCCAGGCAAGCCTCCATTCGAGAAGCCCCGGGAAATCCGTCAGCTCTTTATCGTCCATATCGAAAAATAGCTGCTCTTGAAATAGCTGAAGGCGGCCTTTTAACATTTGAGGTGAATCCGAAACGGTGATATGGTTATAATGAATAATGCCGATTTTAAAATCAGGCAGAATTTCTGTGATTTCAGGATTAATGGTCAAATTCACAGCAAACATCCTTTCCGTAAATAATAGCCTCATCTTACCATAAACTGGAGCAAGGAGTTATTGTCATGAACTTAGATCAATTCCAACAAAAGTTAGTAGCGTATGCCGCGGAAATCGGAATTGATAAAATCGGCTTTGCCTCTGCTGAGCCATTCTTTAATTTAAAACACCGGTTGATTCGCCAGCAGGAATTGAACTACCAGTCCGGCTTCGAGGAATCGGATGTCGAAAAGCGGACAAGGCCGGAGCTACTGCTCGAAGAACCGGTCAGCATTATTGCTATCGCGCTTGCTTACCCGTCAAAGATGGACGGGGCCAAAGCGGGCGTGAAAGGCGCAAGGCGCGGGATCTTTTCCCGTTCTTCCTGGGGCAGAGACTACCATTCGGCACTGCGCGACCGGCTTGCGCTGCTTGAAGCGTTTATCGCAGCGCATTATCCGGACGCCCGTACGAAGTCGATGGTGGATACGGGTGAATTGTCCGACCGTGCCGTTGCAGAGCGGGCAGGCATCGGCTGGAGCGCCAAAAACACCAATATCATCACACCGGAATTCGGTTCGTATGTTTACCTCGGTGAAATGATCACCAATATCCCATTCAAGTATGACGAACCGCTTGAAGAGCAATGCGGCGACTGCCGGCTATGCATCGATACGTGCCCGACAGGTGCCATTGTCGAAGGCGGCCAATTGAACGCACAGCGCTGCATCTCGTTTTTAACACAGACAAAAGGCTTTCTGCCGGACGAATTCCGGACAAAAATCGGCAACCGCATTTATGGCTGCGACACATGCCAAACCGTGTGCCCGAAAAACAAGCGAAAAGCCAATCAGATTCATCCTGAATTCGATCCTGACCCGGAAATCGCCAAGCCGCTGCTTGAGCCGCTGTTGACGATTTCAAATCGTGAATTCAAAGAAAAATTCGGCCATATTTCAGGTTCATGGCGCGGGAAAAAGCCGATTCAGCGCAATGCCATTTTAGCGCTGGCGCACTTTAAAGAAGTGTCGGCAATACCTGTGCTCATTGAGCTTATGACCAGTGATGCGCGCCCGGTCATCCGCGGCACTGCTGCTTGGGCGCTTGGTCGCATCGGCACCGATGGCAGCCTGGAGGCGTTGAAAGCAGCGCAGGAAACAGAGAAAGATGAAGAAGTGCTCGAGGAAATCGCCAAAGGTTTGGCCTTTTTTTCGGCAGATATGAAAGGATAAGTGAATTTATTTGGGAATCCATATCGTGTTATATCAACCACTTATTCCGGCGAATACCGGAAACATTGCCCGCTCGTGCGCGGGAACAGGCGTCAGTCTTCATTTGGTCCGGCCGCTCGGATTTTCAACAGACGATAAAATGCTGAAGCGGGCAGGGCTCGATTACTGGGAGCACGTCGATATCCACTATCACGACGGGCTTGATGAGCTGTTTACAGCTTATCCGGAAGGGAACTTTCACTATATCACCAAATTCGGCACCAAAACTTACAGCTCGTTTGATTTTTCAAATACGGATGAGGATTATTTCTTTGTGTTCGGCCAGGAGACAAAAGGGCTGCCAAGAGAATTGATTGATGCGAATCTGGAGCGGTGCTTGCGCATTCCGATGAACGAACATATCCGTTCGCTTAATTTATCGAATACGGCGGCGATTCTGATGTACGAGGCGCTTCGCCAGCAAGGCTATCCAGGACTTTCCTGAAACACAAAAAAGGACAGCGGAAAATCCGCTGTCCTTTTGCATGCCACATTATTGTCTTTTATCTGTGCCAGGCTTGTCATCGTATCCGGCAGTGAAAATAGCTGCCAAAAACGCTACACAAATACCCAAGATTAGGATCAGGTTCATGAATGACGACCTCCTTGAAATTTGCATCTGTGTTTAGTATAGCGTACCAAAGGGGAAAATGAAATATAGAACCCGCTCGAAAATATGGACAATTTCGGTCCAAGCGAAAAAGTTGAAACTTTTTCGCTTGGCGCGCGTATATACGGAGAGGGAAAAAGAAAGGAATGAATCGTAATGAAAATGAAGACATCCGTCGCATTGCTTTGGATTGCGGGACTTGCAGAAGCTTTCCTGGCCATCCCGGTTATTGGGGGAGCATTTGTCATTTCTGCAGGCTATTCGCCGCTTGGCGTCATGTTCGTGCTGCATGCGATCACGTTGTTCTTTTGCTTTAGAGAGTACTCGCCAAAAGCTGGACCCATTCTCGGCATTATCACAAGCACACTTGCCTGGATTCCTGTCGTCGGCTGGGCATTGCATTTATTGACAGCGATTGTTTTGCTGATTTCCGCTGCAGCTTCCGGACGCACAGCCAGAATTTAACGTTTAAAGTATCGGACTTTAGAATAACAGCTACGAAAAAACTCCCTGCACAACGCTGTGCAGGGAGTTTTTTAATGCGGCGCGATGAGGATTTGAATCGTGAACAGCACGGCAAAGATATAAAGAATAGGGTGAACCGTTTTCCATTTGCCTTTGAAGATTTTCATCAGCGGATAGGAAATAAAGCCAAGCGCGATGCCGGTTGCGATGCTTGAAGTAAGCGGCATCGCCAATACGATCAGGAAAGCGGGGAACGCTTCGTCAAACTTCTCCCACTCGATTTGTTTCACTGCGCTGATCATCAAGCTGCCGACAATGATCAAAGCCGGCGCGGTGATGGCGGCGACGCCTGATAAGGAACCGACAAGCGGTCCGAAAAAGGCGGCTGCGATAAAGAGGACAGCGACCGTCAACGAAGTTAAACCTGTGCGTCCGCCTGCTGCAACACCGGCAGACGATTCAACATAAGCGCTGGTTGGGCTTGTTCCGACCATGGCGCCGGCGCTGGCTGCGACCGAATCAGCAAGCAATGCCTGGCGCACGCGCGGCATTTTGTTGTCTTTCATCAATCCCGCCTGTTTTGCAACGCCGATCATCGTGCCAGTCGTATCAAACAGCGTAACGAGCAGGAATGAAAAAACAACGCCATAAAGGCCATATTCCACAACAAGCATTGCGGCTTCGATTGGATTCCAGACAATGATGCCTTCAGGAAGCGAAGGCAATTGCATCAATCCATTGGTAAAGCTCAATTGGCCGGTGAAAAATGCGATGAGGCCGGTAGCGATCATCCCGAAGAAAATTCCGCCATGCAAATTGAGTGACATAAACACAAGTGTAATGGCAAGGCCGGCAAGTGTTAAAGCGACAGGCGGGGATGTAAGATCACCAAGGCCGACGAGATTTGCTTCATTGGCAACGATCAATCCGCTCAAGCGCATGCCGATAAAGGCGATGAATAAGCCGATGCCCGCTGTGATGGCGTGCTTTAAGTTTTCTGGAATGGCTTCGATCAAAATTCTGCGCATAGATGTAAGCGACAGTGCGACAAACAGCAAACCAGAGACAAAAACTGCAGCAAATGCAGTTGTATAATCAATGGTGCCGCCTGAAGCGAGAACCATGGAAGTAAAATATGCGTTGAGCCCCATGCCGGGTGCGATGGCGATCGGGTAGTTGGCAAGAAGCGCCATCCATAATGTACCGATAGCAGCTGCAATGATGGTGGCCAAAAATACTTGGTCGAACGGAACACCGGCTGCGCCTAAAATAACCGGGTTGACGATAACAATGTAGGCCATTGTCAGGAACGTTGTCATTCCCGCAGTAATTTCGGTTCTAACATTTGTTCCATGTTCTTTTAACTGAAACATGTGGATCCTCCTTATAAACACGAACGATTTAAACAACATGTTTAATAATATTCGCTTTTATAATGAGATGCAAGAGCTTTTTTATGAATGGAAGGCAAATAGTCGAATTTCCTTTTCACTATTTGTACAATAAGAAAGAAAGGGAGTGACCATAGATGAATTTGACAATCGATTCGACCAAAACCTTACATAACGGAGTGGAAATGCCCCGCTTTGGCCTTGGTGTTTATAAAATGACTGAAAAGCAGCAAGCCTTTGAAGCGATGAGCACCGCTATTGCCTCCGGCTATAAGGCGATCGATACAGCAACCGTTTACGACAATGAAAAAGAGGTCGGCGAAGCTGTCCGTTCAAGCGGTATAAAGCGTGAAGAGCTTTTTATCACTTCAAAAGTATGGAACACAGATCAGGGATACGACCAAACACTCCGTGCATTCGAAGCCTCACTCAGACGGCTGGATATGGATTATCTGGACCTGTATTTAACCCATTGGGCGATTCCGGAGACTTTTGAAGAAACCTACCGTGCGATCGAACGCCTTTACGACGAGAAATTGATTCGTGCGACAGGGGTTTCCAACCATCAAGTTCACCATCTGGAAAAAATCCTGGCAAAAGCCAACGTAAAACCGATGGTCAACCAAATCGAATTGCACCCTGAACTGACGCAGCAGCCGCTGCGCGACTTTTGCAGTGGAGAGGATATTGCCATCACATCTTGGTCGCCGCTTGCCAGAGGCCGCCTCCTGGAAGACCCTGCCTTGAAAGAAATCGGCGAACAGTACGGAAAGTCGGTGGCACAGGTGGTCATCCGCTGGCATTTGCAAAACGACTTGATCGTCATCCCGAAATCAGTTACGCCAGAACGCATCGAAGAAAATGCGGATGTATTTGATTTTTCGCTGAGTGCACAGGAACTGGTGCGTATTTCTGAGCTCAACAAAGACTGGCGCAGCGGAACGCATCCGGATAAGATTTCCCTTTGATAAAAAAACGGGCAGCGAAGTTTTATCGCTGCCCGCTTTTTATTCTTTTGCTTCGATGTCGACTTCTTCGCCCGTAAAGGGGTGTTTAAAAGCAATGCGGAATGCATGCAGATGATACGAACCGTCTTCTGTTGGCGGGCCGCCGTACAATTCGTCTCCAATGATTGGATGTTTGATATGGGATACGTGTGCACGGATTTGGTGTGTGCGGCCGGTCTCAAGCGTTAAATGAAGCAAAGAGCGTCCGTCTGAGCGGTCGATGACCCGGTAATGCGTGACGGCGCTTTGGCCGTTCGGTGAAACGCGCCGTCTGGTTGCATGGTGGCGATCGCGGCCAAGTGCAAAATCTAGCGTGCCGGATTGCCCGCGGACAAGTCCTTTGACAAGTGCTTCATATTCACGCTTTACTAATTTTTGCTCGATCATCCGGTCCATCACATTTTTTGCGATCGGATGCTTGGCGAACAGCAACAAGCCCGAGGTGCCTTGGTCAAGGCGGTGGATGTGCTCCAGATAGGTGCCTCCCTGTTCCTGGATATAAGCCATCAATCCATTCGCGAAAGTATCATCCTGCGCGTTCTCGTTCGGATGTGTGGCAATTCCTTTTGGCTTATTGGCGATGATAAAGTGATCATCCTCGAACAGGATACGAGGTTCGATTAAAGCATTCGGGCGATATGGCGACTCGGCATCCGGAACAGTGACCGTCAGTACAGTGCCTTTTTCTAGCGGTTCCTGCCAGCGCGGCTCGGTGCCGTCTTCGAGGCGGATGCCTTTAGTCATTCTCAGCTCATGCACGACCTTTTTGCCAAGGCCCCATTCATTTTTCAGCAGTTCCAGTACAGTCATTTGATCTTCAGGTGTTTGATATGTCCAGCTCATTGGCTTGTCCTCCATAAAAAGGGGACCATGCGCGCAGCACATGATCCCGTCTTCGATTATTTTTTTACAACTTCCGTGAAAAATTGTTCGATGTTTTCTTTCGGCTGTGCGCCGACCCAACGGG
>JASKZU010000196.1 GCA_030147455.1 Planococcus sp. (in: firmicutes)
AAGCGGCCATCTGTTTTTGCTTCGACAAAACCATTACCGAACGTAATGCTTGCACCCATCGCTTCAAACCCTTTTAAATGCTGATCGATCGGGCGCGATCCAATCGCGCATCCGCCTGGCAATGCCACACGGGCAAATCCGTTGCGGGCAAGTACAGGTCCCATTACAAGAATAGATGCGCGCATTTTGCGAACGTATTCAAACTGTGCTTCGCTTGACAGCGTTGAAGATGCATCGATATGCATTTCATTTTTTTCAGGGAAATACTGAATGTCTACGTTTAGGCTTTTCAGTACTTCTTGAATTGTGTAAACATCTGCTAAATGTGGAACTTCCGAGATAAGGCTTTTGCCTTCGCTTGCAAGCAATGCTCCTGCCAATACCGGCAATACTGCATTTTTTGCTCCTTCAACACGTACTTTTCCTTTTAGCTTTTTTCCGCCTTTAACAATAATATGATCCAATGCAAAGCCCTCCATGTGGTTAGTAATCCTTTATGTACAGCCAATCAGTTAGTTTTTACTGTTCATCTGTCATTTGTTGGTTGGTTATAGTTTAATTTTGAAAACCTTATCCATAATACCTTTTTTTTTAATAAGAAACAAGCATTACCGGCTATTCTTATCAAAATATCAATATACATTAAGGTATTCGTACGCAATTCCTTGTTTCTGTCCGTAGCTGGAAAAAATATATTACAAATTGATTACAATAGGTGCTTTCCCTACTTTGGTGCTAATAAACCTTAGAGTAGCAAAGATTTCCCGGGAAATAGTAAAACATTGCCGGTTTGCCATATAAATGTCCTACATTGCCATGGCAAACCGGCAATGTTAGAACAAATAAGGCAATTGTCTAGACCAAGCTGAAATTTCCAAAAAGAAACTTGAAACGGTCGTACCAATTACGATACTTAAAAAGATATACAGAATTTGAGCTTGAAGCACATGGTGTTTACGAATCCACTTATCGAACATCACAGCCCGCAGCGCGTAAAACGATACACCTGTAAAAAAGATATGGCTAATAATTGAAATTAATGCCTGTTGACCAATATACAGTTCCACTTGCCTGTCTCCTTCTGCCTTCTCAAAAGAACTTGTTGAAACTTTACTTTCCTGCTGTAAGTATAGCTGATTTCTTCTGATTGTGGCTTAAAATATTGTGAGTTTTTCATGAGTTTTCCATAAGTTTTTTCGAAATACGAGCAGCCCTTATAAAAAGAAAAACGGGCGAAAGCAATTTGCTTCGCCCGTTTTTTATTAAATGTTACCCTCATACACGTTGATACGATTCATCGCACGTTTCAGCGCCAATTCTGCACGCTTAAAGTCGATGTCATCTTTTCTTGCCTGAAGAAGTGCTTCAGCACGTTTGGCAGATTCCTGCGCACGTGCCAAATCGATCTCAGTTGCACGTTCTGCTGACTGAGCAAGAATCGTCACTTTTTCAGGGCGGATTTCAAGGAATCCACCGCTTACAGCAACCAATTCCGTCGAGTTTTCTTTCTTTAACCGGACTGCGCCGATGCCAAGAGGAGCTACTGTCGGAATGTGGCCGGGCAAAACACCCATTTCACCGGTTGCTGTAACTGCAATCACCATAGAAACTTCTGAATCGTATACTGGGCCGTCGGGAGTGACAATATTGACTGTAATGGTCTTCATTTTTTTCCCTCCTGGTCCCTTGTTTTAGACTTCTACGCCCATGCTTTTCGCTTTTTCGATAACTTCTTCGATGCGTCCGACGAGACGGAAAGCATCTTCCGGAAGATGATCGTATTTGCCTGCAAGGATTTCCTGGAAGCCTTTGATCGTTTCCTGAACCGGTACATACGAGCCTTTTTGGCCAGTGAACTGTTCAGCAACGTGGAAGTTTTGAGACAAGAAGTTTTGGACGCGACGAGCGCGGTTAACGGTCAATTTGTCCTCATCGCTCAATTCATCCATACCAAGGATTGCAATGATATCCTGAAGCTCTCTATAGCGCTGCAACGTTTCCTGGACTTGACGGGATACACCGTAGTGTACATCGCCAACGATTTCAGGAGACAAAGCACGGGATGTAGAAGCAAGCGGATCTACTGCTGGGTAGATACCCATTTCAGAAAGTTTACGCTCAAGGTTTGTTGTTGCATCCAAGTGGGCAAATGTTGTTGCTGGAGCTGGATCCGTGTAGTCATCGGCTGGAACATAGATAGCTTGGATGGACGTTACAGAACCTGCACTTGTTGTTGTGATACGCTCTTGCAATTGACCCATTTCCGTTGCAAGCGTCGGCTGGTAACCAACCGCTGATGGCATACGTCCAAGAAGGGCGGATACTTCAGAACCTGCTTGAGTAAAGCGGAAAATGTTGTCGATGAACAATAGTACGTCTGCACCCTGCTCATCACGGAAGTATTCTGCCATTGTCAAGCCAGTCAAAGCAACACGCATACGTGCGCCAGGCGGCTCGTTCATTTGGCCGAAGACCATTGAAGTTTTCTTGATAACGCCGGAATCGCTCATCTCGTGGAACAAGTCGTTTCCTTCGCGTGTACGCTCACCAACACCAGCGAATACAGAAAGTCCACCGTGTTCTTGTGCGATGTTGTTGATCAATTCCTGGATCAAAACGGTTTTCCCTACGCCGGCACCACCGAAGAGGCCGATTTTACCACCTTTAATATAAGGGGCTAGCAAGTCAACAACTTTAATACCAGTTTCAAGGATTTCAACTTCTGTGGAAAGATGCTCAAATGTAGGAGCTGAACGGTGAATCGGGTCGCGGCGTTCAGTAGCCGGGATTTCCTCACCAAGGTCGATTACTTCGCCCAATACGTTAAATACTCGGCCAAGTGTCGCTTCTCCGACAGGAACAGAAATTGCTCTGCCCAAATCGGTTACTGCTGAACCGCGCTGCAATCCATCAGTGGATTCCATTGCGATGGTACGAACTGTGTCGTCACCGAGGTGCAAAGCTACTTCAAGAGTCAAAGTAGTTTGAGCTTGGCCGGGACGATCAATGTTTACAGTTAGGGCGTTGTAGATCGCTGGAAGTTGTCCATTGGAAAACTTAACGTCTACAACCGGACCCATAACCTGAAGAACGTGTCCTGTGTTCATGCTGTTCCCTCCTGTCTTACTTTTATTGAACCTATTTAAAAGCTTGAGCGGCTTTATCGGCCGCTGTCACTTTCGCTTTTCTTTGTGTCTAGTCTCCGACGGCCAGGCCCTCGAGGTCACAAGCCATTTTGCTTGTGCGGCATAGAGCGCCGCTTCAGCAAACCGTCTTGTGCTTGTCGGGCCTAAACGGCCGTCTTCGCTTTTCTTTGTGTCTAGTCTCCGGAAGCCAGATTCTCGGGTCATAAGCCAACTTCCCTGTGCGGCAGAAAGCGCCGCTTCGGGAATTCGTCTTATGCCTGTCGAATCTGAACGGCTTCCTTCGCTTTTCTTACTCTAATGCCGCAGCTCCACCGACGATTTCAGTGATTTCCTGAGTGATCGCAGCTTGACGTGCACGGTTGTAGACAAGCGTCAGATCGCCAATCAATTCTGATGCGTTGTCGGTTGCGCTCTTCATTGCTGTCATAGAAGCAGCATGCTCACTTGCTTTGCCGTCCAATAGGGCACCGAAAATCAAGCTTTCTGCGTATTGTGGAAGAAGAACTTCCAGAATCGCTTCTGCTGATGGATCAAACTCATAGGAAGCAGTCGATCCTGTTGGCTGGATGTCAGTCAACGGCAGCACTTTCTTTTCCGTAACCTCTTGGGAAATGGCAGAAACATAATGGTTATAGTACATATACACTTCGTCATACGTACCATCTGCGAACATACCAACAGCTTTGCGCGTTATTTCCTTGATATCCGCAAACGCCGGGTGATCAGGAAGCCCGATAGAACTCTCGATGATGTTGAAGTCTTTCTTCGCAAAGAAGTCACGGCCTTTTCGTCCGACGCTTAGGATAACAAACTCGTCCTTCGACGCATGGCGTTCGTTGATTTTGCTCATGACAGTACGCAAAATGTTACTGTTATAGCCGCCAACGAGGCCGCGGTCAGAAGTAATAACCAAATATGCCGTTTTCTTGACGGGACGCGCCACCATCATCGGGTTCGTCACATCACTTGATCCTGCTGCGATGGAAGCGACGACATCCTGGATCTTTTCCATATATGGAACGAAGGATTTCGCACTCATTTCCGCTTTGTTTAACTTGGAAGCAGAAACCATCTGCATCGCTTTGGTGATCTGGCTTGTTTTTTTGGTCGACGTAATTCGTGTTTTTATATCGCGTAAAGATGCCACTGGTATTTCACCACCTTGTTATTTTTTCTTGCAATCCTTTGAGGAACCTTATTCTGATTTAGCAAATGTGTGCTTGAATTCGTTGATTGCCGCACCAAATTCTTCGTCAGATGGCAAGCCCTGAGTTGTGCGGATTGTTTCCAAAACAGTTGAGTGGTTAGTATCCAGCCAGCTAGTCAATTCCGCTTCGAAACGTGTGATGTCTTGTACAGGGATATCGTCGAGGAAACCACGAGTCAATGCGTAGAAGATCACAACTTGTTTTTCAACTTTGATTGGGTTGTTCAAGTCCTGCTTGAGTACTTCAACTGTACGTTTTCCGCGCTCAAGTTTCGCAGCTGTCGCTGGATCGAGGTCAGAACCGAACTGGGAGAAGGACTCTAGTTCACGGTAAGCTGCCAAGTCAAGACGCAGTGTACCTGCTACTTTCTTCATCGCTTTGATTTGTGCTGAACCACCTACACGGGATACAGACAAACCTGCGTTGATCGCTGGGCGAACACCGGAGAAGAACAAATCCGACTGAAGGAAGATTTGGCCATCCGTAATCGAAATTACGTTGGTTGGGATATAGGCAGAGATATCGCCTGCTTGCGTTTCAACGAACGGCAACGCAGTGATGGATCCTGCACCAAGTGTTTCGTTCAGCTTCGCTGCACGCTCAAGAAGGCGCGAGTGAAGGTAGAAAACGTCACCTGGGTAAGCTTCACGGCCTGGAGGACGACGAAGCAAGAGTGAAAGTTCACGGTAAGCAGATGCTTGTTTTGTCAAATCATCATAGACGATCAAGACGTGCTTGCCATCGAACATGAAGTCTTCAGCCATTGTGATGCCGGCATAAGGTGCCAAGTAAAGAAGCGGTGCTGGCTGTGAAGCAGAAGCAGTAACAACGATTGTGTAATCAAGTGCGCCGTTTTTGCGGAACGTCTCAACTACGTTACGGACAGTCGACTCTTTTTGGCCGATTGCCACGTAGATGCAAATCATATCTTGGTCAGCTTGGTTCAAGATTGTATCGATTGCTACAGACGTTTTACCTGTCTGGCGGTCACCGATAATCAATTCACGCTGTCCACGGCCGATCGGTACAAGTGCATCGATCGCTTTGATTCCAGTTTGAAGCGGCTCATGAACGGATTTACGTGCCATAACGCCTTGAGCTGGGCTTTCGATTGGACGGGATTTAGTCGTGTTGATCGGTCCAAGACCATCAACAGGCTGTCCCAGTGGATTTACTACGCGTCCGATAAGTTCTTCTCCTACCGGTACTTCCATAATACGGCCAGTTCGACGTACTTCATCGCCTTCTTTGATGTCTGAGAATGGCCCAAGGATGATGATACCAACGTTGTTGGCTTCCAAGTTTTGTGCCATGCCCAATACTCCAGTAGAGAACTCTACAAGTTCTCCAGCCATGATGTTGTCGAGGCCATGAGCGCGAGCGATACCGTCACCAATCGTGATGACTGTACCAACTTCGTCAACTTTCATCTCTGATTGATAGTTTTCAATCTGTTGCTTAATCAGATTGCTGATTTCTTCAGCTTTGATGCTCATGTATGTCACCCTCTCATAATTTCATAGATTAGCCGATCAATTGACGCTGCAAGCGTGCAAGCTTCGTGCTGACGCTGCTGTCAAAGATGCGGTTGCCGATTTGAAGGCGCAAGCCCCCGATAAGTGATGGGTCGATTACGTTTTCAATTCGTAAAGAATTCTTGCCGATGCTTTTCGCGAACGCAGTGGAAAGCGATGCCGCCTCTTCTTCTGTCAACGGACGAGTCGAATAGACGATGGCATCTTCAATTCCCTGCTGTTGGTTGGAAAGCTTGATATATTCCTGTGCCAATTGGCTGACTTCGTTCATCCGTCTGCGCTCTGCCATTAGCTGAAGTGTATTCAATAGGTAAGGATTTGCTCCTTGGAATACTTCATTGATCAGGTTTACGCGTTTTTCAGATGATAGCTTTGGAGAAACAATCAGTTGATAAAGTTCGGGCGTCATCTCGAAGACTTTGCGGACTTCGCGAAGATCTTCGCCGACTTCCAAGCTTGCGTTGTGCTCGGTTGCTACTTGGAACAATGCCGATGCGTAGCGCTCAGCGACTTGACTCATTGCACTTCGCCTGCCTTCGCAATCGTTTCGTTAATCAACTGACGGTTGTCTTCCTCAGAAATTTCTTTATCCAATACTCGAGTAGCTGCAAGAAGTGACAATGCCACGACTTCTTCGCGTACTGCTGCAATTGCTTTTTCGCGCTCATTGGCGATTTCCGCTACAGCCGATTCTTTCATGCGAGCTGATTCAGCACGAGCTGTTGTGATAATTTCCTCACGAGAAACTTCGCCTTGTTTCTTGGCATTTTCAACGATTTCCTGTGCTTGTGTACGGGCATCTTTTAACATAACGCGCTGCTCATCAAGCATTTGCTGTGATTCTTGACGGCTTTTTTCAGCAGTCTCGATTTCACTGGCAATCAGGTCTTCACGCTGCTGCATAACGCCCATCAATGGGCCCCAGGCAAATTTCTTTAGTAGCAACATAAGAAGGATGAAGATTGACAATGTTGCAAAGATGTCTCCAATATTCAAATGCTCCCCGGATGCACCGAGTACGAGGTAATCAAAAAACACGATTGTTTCACTCCCTTCAAGAGCCTAAATGAACTTTTTCTTGCTATGGATGATCTATTTCTTAAAATCAAATTAGATGTGCTGTCGATTCCAAAATGCATCTTACAAGCATAAATGGCGAAAAATATGCCGAAGCACTCCCGCCATTTAGCTTTTATTATAAGTTACTGTGGACTATTGGTTCATTACGATGAACGCGATAACTACAGCGATGATCGGCAATGCCTCAACTAGTGCAACACCGATGAACATTACTGTTTGAAGAACGCCGCGTGCTTCTGGCTGGCGAGCGATACCTTCTACTGTTTTTGAAACGATAAGACCGTTACCGATACCTGCACCTAGTGCTGCCAAACCTACTGCTAGAGCTGCTGCTAATAAACCTATTGAACCTGTCATTGTGATGTGTCCTCCTCAGGATAATTGTTTTTTTATTTTGCCCGAAGGCAATTTATACTCAATGGTCTTCGCTTACTTTATGCGATATATAAACCATCGTCAACATAACGAAAATAAATGCCTGGATGCTTCCGATAAAGATAGAGAAGCCTTGCCATGCCATCATCGGCAAGATGGCACTTGCGAATCCTAAAATACCCGTTGTGGCGAGTCCTGCCAACAAAGTCAGCAAAATCTCACCAGCGTAGATGTTACCGTAAAGACGCAGACCGAGTGTCAGCGTATTTGCGAATTCCTCGATGATCTTAAGCGGGAACAGGAACGGCATCGGTTTTAGGAAATCCGAGCTGTAGCCTTTAATGCCCTTCTGCTTAATTCCATAATAATGGCTTAAAATAATGATGGTTGCAGCCAATGTCATTGTTACGACAGGATCCGCCGTTGGTGATTTCCACCAAAGGTCTCCGCCTACAACAACCGCAAATGGAAGTCCAAGCATGTTCGAAACAAAGATGAACATGATCAGCGTTATTCCAAGTACATGGAAACGTCCGCCATCCTTCCAGTCCATGTTGCTTTTAATGATTCCTTTGACAAAGTCCATGATCCATTCCATGAAGTTCTGCATGCCGGTCGGCTTCAGCTTCAAGTTTCGGGTCGCAATAAATGCAATCAGGAATACAATAACAGCAGCTACAAGTAGCATCATAATGTTCGACAGGTTAAACCAAATTCCGAACAACGGATCTTGATACATTGGAGCGCCATGATCCACGATAGTTTCACCTCTCTTTCCACTTTCTTTAATGGTGTTTCATGTGATGAACGATTCGCTCCACCAATAGAAGAGCATAAGGGATCATCAACCCGATTACCGTACTGATCAAGTGAATATGCTCCGCGAACAAAATGGCGATCGCCACAGCCGCAACACCTGATGCAAACCGTAATGCCGTTCCAAGCGAACGGACTTTTGAACCTTCTGTAACCGCGCGGTCAAACTTTTCCATACGCCGAACCAGAATCCACATGTTGTAAATGCCGAACAAAGATCCAACAATAAGGCCGGCGAACACTTCTGGATACGGGGTGAACCCCCATCCGAGAACGAATGCCGCGAGGATGAAGTACATCAGCCTCTTCAGTCTTTTATAGATCTCTTGAAGTCCATCCATTGTTCTACATGTCTCCCGATTCGAATTTCCGGACAGTCCGGAGCATCGCCCATACACCAGCCCACAGGCCAATGAACAAGCAAATGATCAGAAAAAGCGGCGCGGTTCTGAACTGCTCATCAAGCCACATTCCTGTAAAGACCCCGATTAGTACGGACCCGACAAGTTGTGAGAGGATGGCGGAATAAATCGCCATCGCTTGTAAGGGACTTTTTTTCGGGTGCATGATAAACCCCTCGAAATTCATAATGATTTGACATTCACGCTCTTAAAAAGAGCAGTCGCATCTGGCTTTCAATAGCACATCCATTATGTATGAAAACCCTCTCATGCAGACCCTTTGTAAGCATACAATAGGGGCAAAATCATGTCAATTGCATGTAGTGAAAAACTTCACAAGCCATTTTCCACCGACATATGATTGACAAATTTGTTACAAGAAAAGCGCAACTTAATAACGGACGCGACGTCCTGCCGCCATACTGAATCAGCTTGCGACCCGAGAGGCAGGCTGATGCATCTAGACACCAAGAAAAGCAGAAGCAGCCAAAACAATCAGAGACTTTAAACAAATCCCTGTCTGCTTTGCCGCTCTTTTTGCTTTTCTTCTATATATATTACTGTTGCCCGAAATACGTGTGCAGCGCCTCGACAATTCGC
>JASKZU010000198.1 GCA_030147455.1 Planococcus sp. (in: firmicutes)
TATTTCCGACGCAGCTGTACTCAAGCGTCTTTTCCCTGAAGTCCACCTTGAAAATTGCCACTGCTGCTCCCCGCTTTTGCAGCATAAGGCCATTAAAACGAAGCATCAATTGGTCAATCGTTTCATGATGGTACTCTTTTAAAATCTGGGGAATGACTTGCGAAGACTCGCGGGCCACTGGACCGCTCCCCAAGCCATCGGCGACAGAGCAAATAAAGTAATCATCAGTCAGGACAGTGTAGTAACTGTCCCCAGACTCATAATTCCCTTTTTTTGCTGCATTGTAGACGTAAGCCTCTACATATTTATGCCTAATTTCCTCCACTACGAAACCCCGCCTGCAGCCAGGATGGCTTCTTGAAGCTTTTTAATCGCTTTGCGTTGAAGACGCGAAACATGCATCTGTGAAATACCCAAACGGTCGCCCGCTTCTTTCTGGCTCAGCTGCTCTATGTAGGTGTACTGGATGATCTGCTTTTCCCGATCGGAAAGGACATTCATCGCTTCCGCCACGAGCATGCGCTGATCCGCTTTTTCGTATCCGTCATCGTCTTGGCCGACTACATCAAACAATGTAACCGTGCTGCCGTCTGAATCCGCCTCAAGAGAATGGTCCATGGAGAGTGCCTGATAGCTTTTGCCCATTTCCATTGCTTCCAATACGTCGTCTTCGTCCACATCCAGGTACTCGGCAATTTCCCACACTTGAGGAGAACGCTGAAGTTCTGTTGTCAGTACTTCAACCGTTGCTTTAATGCGGGGGCCCAATTCCTTGATGCGTCTCGGAACATGAATCGCCCATGTCTTATCGCGCAAAAAGCGTTTGATTTCGCCGATGATTGTCGGCACGGCAAACGCTTCAAAGCTGCGCCCGAAAGAAGGGTCATAACGCCGGATTGCGCCAAGCAATCCGAGCATGCCTACTTGCGCGATATCTTCGTGATAGGACTTGCCGTTGGAATATTTACGGGCAATCGACTCGACAAGACGCCGATAATTGAGGACGAGGTTGGTTTGAGCTTCCTCGTCTTCAGTTTTCTGATAAGCTTCAATCCATTCCAGAACCTGTTCTTTCGTTGGCTGATTAGGATGAGATTGTTTCGACATCCTCTTCCACCCGCTCTCCTTCAACATGCTTTGTCATGAAGACAGTGACACCTTCTTGATGGTGAACTTTTACTTCGTCCATCAATGTTTCAATCAAATACAGGCCGAGACCTCCTTCGCGCAGGAAAGCTCCTTCTTCCTGGTCGTGGTATGGCCCAACTTTTGCTTTTGTTTCTTCGAAATCAAAGCTCTGTCCATGGTCGGCTACCATGATTTCAATTTTGTCTTCGTATAAAGCACAACCGATGACTACTTCGCCTTCTTCACCTTCTGAATAAGCGTGCTGAACAGCATTAGTCACTGCTTCGCTTGAGGCAATTTTCAAATCTTCAATATCATCAAATGAAAAACCAATGCGGCTGGCTAACCCTGAAATAGTCAGTCGGGCGACACCCACGTATTGGGATTTCGCCGGAACACGCATTTCAACATAATCGAAAGGACGCATGATCAGTTACCACCTTTCCCGACGGCTGCTTCAATATCCATAATATCGCCGAGGCCCGTGATATCGAAAAGGCGCTTCAGGCGCGTCGACAAGCCGGTAAGCTTCAAGTGGCCGCCCTTTGAGTTGATTGATTTGTAGAAGGCGACGAAAACGCCGAGTCCTGTGCTGTCCATGTAGTCTACACCGGACAAGTCAAGTTCTGCTTTCAAATTTTCGCGCGCTTGGTAAGCATCTAGTTTCTCACGCAATACCGGTGCTGTATGTGCATCGATTTCTCCGTGAATATCGCCTTTTAATATATTGTCATTTTCTGTAAAGTTAACTTGAATATTCATCTCTATATGACACCCCGTTTTTGTATGATTCAATGTGGCTGAGAAAAAGCCATTCCAAGCACTGATACCCGATTCCGGGCGCAATCAAACATTGCCCTAGACTTTCTTGTAAATGACCAGCGTAAAGTCATCTTGAAGTTCCGCATTTTGCATACGTTCGAGTTCGTCATAAACATACTGAACAATCGCTTGCGCGGGTTTGTTTTTTTTCTTCTCGATCAGTTCGTAAATTACTTCTCGCTCGATAAAACCTTCTTCGTTGCGGCCTTCTGTTACTCCGTCGGTCATCATGATGACCATATCGCCTTTTTCAAGCGTGACAAAATGCTCTTCATAAACGGCTGCCGGCGATACCCCGAGCAACAAGCCTTTAGCTTGAAGTTCATCAAATTCATTCGTTTCAGCGCGGTATAAAATAGCAGGCTCATGGCCTGCTGATCCATACGTCAGCTTTGCTTGAACTGCATCGTAATTGGCATAGAACATGGATACGAACATCGAGTCGTCGACGCTTTTTTCGACAATGCGGTTGATGATGCCAAGCACGTCTTTCGGCATTGCATGCGAGCTGTTCAAGCTGTCCATTCCAAATTTAATCATGGACATGCAAAGGGCCGCCGGAAGGCCTTTGCCGATTACATCAGCAACCGCTACCCCAGCGTACCCGTCAAAATCACTGACAAAGTAAATATAATCCCCGTTCATTTTCTTGGCGGGAATCGATAATAGACCGATATCCAGCCCGTCAAGCGACGGCAATTTGGTTTTAAGCAACGTTTCCTGCACATTTGCGGCAAGATCCATTTCCACTTTTAGTTCTTCCTGCCGCTTCAGCAGGCTTTGGCGCTCTTGAAGAGCCAAACCGTAATTAATCATCATTTCGATCAAAAAATCGAACGAATGCCAAACAACCTCGGGAAGATCGCTGTAGAGCTCCCCGATGGCGGCTTTGTGCATGCTGATAACTTCTTCCGGCGAAATATTTTCGAGAATCAACTGGCGGCTGAAGTTCTGGCCGACATATAAATTTTGCTCTGATTGCTTTTTAACGTACTCATTAAGGATTTCCTGATATTGTGCTTCAATGTGTTGAGGCATTTAGCGTTCCCCCTAGCGGAGCCACTTCGTAGCCCGTATATCTGTCCCTTCACCTTGGATCGTTTCAATTTTGAAATCATCCATAAGGCGTTTCACCCCTGGCAAACCTGCACCCAGTCCACCTGATGTCGTAAAGCCGTCTTCCATTACTTTTCGAATATCAGGAATTCCGGGACCGTTGTCTGCGGCAATGATCAAGATTCCTTTCATGCCATTTTCGGTCAGCTGCTGGATTTCAATCCGGCCCTGTCCGGCGTATAAATAGATATTGCGGGCAAGCTCACTGATGGCTGTCGTGATGCGTGCCTGGTCGACGGTGCCGAAGCCAAGCTCTTTCGCCACATTGCGCCCAAGCTGCCGCGCCGCTACAATATCCCATTCCGTTAAGATTTCCACTGAGGATTGGTCGCTCATTTTCAAGCCTCCAATTCCAGTTGAAGTTTCTCCAGACCGTTTTCTAGGTCGAGTGCCGTCATCACATCTTCAAGTCGAATTCCGAGCTCGATTAAAGTGATGGCAACTGCCGGCTGGATACCGGTAATAACCACTCTTGCCCCCATTAGGCTGGACATGCTGATCACATCTCCAAGCACTTTGGCAATGAATGAATCAATAAAATCAATCGACGTCAAATCAATCACAACGCCGCGCGCACTAGTTTCGTGCAATTTTGTCAAAAGATCCTCCTGGAACTGCAATGCCGTTTGATCATCCAGCTCCCATTGAATCGAAACAATCAATGTATCTTTCAGTTTTAGAATTGGGATTCTCACATTCATGCCTCTTCAACCTCCACAATTTTTCGGTTTGTCCAAGCGAGTGCTTGCTCTACGCCGCGCTGCAGTGTGCTTGTCGTCGTGAAATCATTTAAATTGATGCCAAGCGTCACAATCGTCTGTGCAATTTCCGGACGAATGCCGACGAGCATGCATTTAGCGCCGACCAGGCGAACAGCATCTGCAGCCTGAATGATATGGTGGGCAACCATCGTATCAACGACCGGGACTCCGGTAATATCAAGCAGCACAACTTCTGCACGGTGCTTAACAACGCCTTCTAGCAAGTTTTCCATGATCAGTTTCGCCCGCTCTGTATCGATGGTTCCCACAAGCGGCATCACCGAGACTTTTTCAAACACAGGAATCAGCGAAGCCGAAAGCTCTTGCAAAGCAATTTTCTGCAGGCTTACTGTCCGCTCCCATGTTTTAGAATATGTTTCAATTGTGCTGTTGCGGATCGGCGATGCCCACTTGGAAAATTCACGGACATACTCGTCTATGTTTTCCTGGCGTATAATGCCTTGTTTTTTCATTCCTTCATAAACAATATCAGCGTAACGGTCAATCGACTTCGTTACGAAAGTAATCGACCAGCCGTAGCGGACCGCTTTTTCCGCAAAATCCTCCAGCCGGCTTTCATACACCTCATGGCTTTCAAGCAAGCTCGGCATCATTAATTCGGCAAACTCCTGGCTCGTCTGGCTCATCATCTCATCCGTCATCAACTGGAATGAGCGCTCTTCTTCCTCTTCTTTCATCTGCTGTTGCCATTTAGAAATGATTTCAGCCATGTTCTCTTGAATATATGTAGCCATCTGCTTGTTCATCTTTTCGTAAAACCCTCCCGGTGGCCCTCAGTAGCCACAATTCATACTTATCTTCCCATTGTATCGGAAAACGAAATATTTCACACCTTTTTTGCTATCCCACTCTGCCTTCTTCATATTTCTATGAGAAAATACCCCGAGAAAGCAATCCCGGGGTAGTTTCTTGGAGTATGTATACTAGAATTTTACAAGTCCAACGCTGATTTCTAAAGCTTCGTCCACTTTTTCCATCAAAGCATCGTCCAGCTGTGTAATTTTATCGGTAAGCCGCGATTTATCGATCGTCCGAAGCTGTTCCAGCAAAATAACGGAATCCCGCTCAAAGCCATATTTCTTGGCGTTGATTTCGACGTGTGTCGGCAATTTCGCTTTTTGGATTTGAGCGGTGATGGCCGCTATGATTACTGTAGGACTAAATCGATTCCCGATATCGTTTTGAATCACCAGAACCGGGCGGGTCCCGCCTTGTTCAGACCCGACGACTGGTGAAAGTTCTGCGAAAAAAACATCCCCGCGTTTTACAATCAAGTTGTCACCCTCCGCTTACGAGTTGCACTGTCGTGTGCTCCGCTTCGTATTCAGCGTGTGAACATTCGCAGGCAATTGACAAATTGATCTGCGACATTTCCACGTAGCCCTTGATCATCGCTTCCCGAATATGATATGAATCGTAGACATTTTTCGTCACGCGCTGAGTGGATACATAAATAAACTCTCCATTTTCCTCAACGTGCTCTTCTGTATGGACTGTCAATTCCGACATAAACTGCTTCGGCAATTTGACTACCACTTTTTTCGTCTTTGACTTCTCGTACACAGCCGACACCTCCGAAAATCCCGATCTCTGTCTATTCCTTTTTCATCTTAACATTGAATAGGCGGTCTGAGAAGGCAATTCGGAACTTTTGGTGCCATTCACATAGATGCGGGGCACCCGCTTTGTCAAAATACAAGGCACTTCATAGGGGATAGTACCCATTTTTTCGGCCCATTCATCGATTGGCACCCGATTTTCTCCTTGCTGGCCGATCAGTTGAACGGGTTCGCCTACTGGAAGCTGTCCGGGCAGGCGAATCATGCATTGATCCATGCAGATACGGCCAACAATCGGCGCACGCTCTCCGCGGACCAGCACTTCCTGCCCTTGAAGGCTTCTTAGCATGCCATCTGCATAACCGATCGGCAGTGTAGCGATCCATTCTTCCCCGCTGCTTTGATAGGTGGCGCCGTAGCTGATGGTCGCACCTGCCGCTACTTTTTTCACATGGACGATTTCTGTCTGCAAGCTAAGGGCAGGCCGGAGTGTTACAGGTGAATGTTCGGCTACAAAAGGAGAAGGAGCGATGCCGTAAAGCGAAATGCCGATTCTCACGGCATCATAAGCGACGGACGGATGCATAGAAGCTGCTGCACTGTTTGAGACATGCACAAGCACTCCTTCTGGAAGACGCTCCAACACCTGTTTCATGCGTGCTGCTTGCTGATCGAACAGCGCTGTATTTTCTTCATCGGCTGTTGCAAAATGCGTAAAGATCCCGTCAAACGAGAATTTTCCGGAACCCAGCGCCGCAAATGCCGCTTCTGCTTGTTCCGGCTGAACGCCGAGGCGGCCCATCCCCGTATCCACTTTTAGATGAACGCGGAGCGGCTGCTCTTTGATTATTTGCTTTGTTTGTTCGATCCACTCGAGCGACACAGCTGTTACGATGATATTTTCTGCTGCAGCTATTTCAACAAACGACAAAGGCACAGCCCCCATCACAAGAAGGTCGCTTGTAATGCCTTTGCGGCGAAGCTCTAACGCCTCATCGGGTGTTGCCACTGCAAGCAGCCGGACTCCTGCGCTAAGAGCTTCGCGCGCTACGGCCTCTGCTCCGTGGCCATAGCCGTCCGCTTTTACGACCGCAATAACTTGCGCATCGCCTGCTCGCTGCTGGAAAGCGGCCAAATTGCTGCGGATAGCTGTTAGATCGATAATCGCTTTTGTCGGGCGGTATGTTTCCATTAATAGGTCCCCCTTTGTTTACTCACGCTGCAAGATGACTTGGGCTGCAGCGAATTCCTGTGAATGGGTAATCGAGACAAGTCCGCATTCTTTATTGCAGAAAAAGATGCCCGGCTTGCCGCGTTCGTCTTTTCGGATTTCCATGTCGTGAAATCCGCAAGCGGCCCCGATGCCAGTGCCCAGCGCTTTAGCAAATGCTTCTTTAGCTGCAAACCGCCCTGCCAGAAATTCAGTGCGGCGGCTGTTTTTTAAGCGGTTGTATTCCGCTAATTCAGACTCCGTCAGGATGCGTTCCCTGAACTTTGAAGATTTTTCATCGAGCTTGCGGATTCTCACAAGTTCAACGATATCCAAGCCAATTCCTGTTATCATAAAGGTTTCTCCTTTCATTCGCAAATAGGTAGCGGGTATAATAAAGCTATGAAATTGAGGTGACCTTATTGTTTATTAGAAGAGAAAGTTTTTCGGAATACTTGAAATTGTATCCGGTCGTGTCGACATTAATCGCATTGAATGTCTTATTGCATTTGTTGACGCTCATCCCGATATTCGGCGACTATATCTATTATTATGGCATCGGCTGGAACTTCTGGATTTCAGAAGGTGAATGGTGGCGCTTTTTAACGCCGATTTTCCTGCACGGCGGCTTTATGCATTTGCTGTTCAACATGTTCTCGCTGTTCCTATTCGGGCCGGAGCTTGAACGTTTGACCGGCAAAATGCGTTTTATCACCATTTATATGTTGGCCGGGCTATTTGGTTCAGCCGCTACGTACTTTCTGCAGCCGCTTGATTACCAGCACGTCGGCGCAAGCGGGGCAATTTTCGGGATCTTCGGCGCATTCGGGGCGCTGGTTTATTACGGCGGCCGCGCGTTGCCGCAGCTCAAACAGATTATACTCCCGATTATTGTCATAAGTATAGTTATGACATTCTTGGCACCAAATATCAATGTGACGGCGCATATCGCCGGAATGATCACCGGTTTCTTGATCGGGCTCAGCTTTTTCCACCCGAAACGGATTGTCAGCTGGCGCGGCAAAAAGCGCCGGTAACCTAGTTAAAATCCCTCTGCCTTTTACTCGGCAGAGGGATTTTTCAGTTGTTCGCCGCTTGTTTCCTGCTGCCTTTGTCCGGATGGTTCATACCAGGCAAGCAACTTTTCTGCATCGTCTCTTGCTATGTGCGGAACGAGAGCAGTTGCCCCGAGCATACCCGACTTGATCGTGGCATGAACCGAAGCCACATCACGCCGGCGCTGGAAAAACGTGCGGGTTACAACGATTACTTGGATGCGTTTTTTCATCATGTAAAAGCGGTGCAGGCTGATCCCGCGAAATTGCGCCGTCAGCTGGCGGTCATTTGTCGCAAATCCTGCGGAGCGCTGCTGCCATATGCCTATCAGCACAATTACAGGAATAAAAATGAGTGCCCATAATCCGTACGGATAGAAAAAGTAGCCAGCAGCCGCAAAAGCAGGAATCAGCCACATGATGGACAAACGGTAAAAAAATGGACGGCTGCGTTTTGGCAGTTTTTTCAATTCCGGTGACCAGTCATATTCCGGAAACAGCTCGTCCAGGACGGGCTTCATATGCCGTTGCTTGACCAATGGAAACAGCCGGATTTTCTCGTCTTTGTCTGTCAAGGTGCCCCCGGCGCTTTCAACCGTTACCGCCATGTACCCAAACAACTGGCGCAATGGATTTTGAGTCATTTTGATTCCTTGAACCCGCTTGAACGGAACGGAAACCTTTTTCTTCTCAAGCAAGCCACGTGTAATGTAAATCCGTTCGTCATCCACTTGAATCGTGAACTGGTGATAAGCGATAAGTGTCATGCCGACAGAAATGACCCATGCCAGCAATAATGCGGCAAATACTGTCAATACAACCACCAAATAACCAAAGCGCATAAAAAGCATGACTTCTTCGTATATTGCATCATATGGAATCAATTCAGCAAATTGCGATAAAAACAGCGCAACACCGGAAATGACAACACCAATGCCGCCGGACGTGGTCGCAAGCATCAACAATTCTTTCATGCTCATGCGGTACAATACACGCGCTTTCGCTTGGGGCTCCGGCGTTTCTATAGGTTCAGCCGCTAGAACCGGGCCATATACTCGGCCTGTTTCAGCTGCTGCGTGCTTTCCGGCATGGCCGCGTTTTGCCAAGTGCATTTCCTGCTCGATGCGATCGGCTTCTGCACGGTAGATGGCAGTCAGTTCTGCTTCTGACTGCCCGAGCTTTCCGGTGCCCGCCGTTTCAACTTTGACTTTGACCAACCCAAGCGGCCGGTGGAAAATGCCTTCCGTGTAATTCAAGCTTTGAATTCGTTCAAATGGGATATAGCGTTTCTTTTTGACGAAAAGCCCGTATTCGACCCGCAGTTCCCCGTCTTCAAACCAATAGACGAAACGCTTCCATTTAATGATTCCCGCGATAAGCACAAACAACAGCACGAATGCACCAATAATCAGCGGCAATAACCCCCGCCACCCTTGCGTAAACATCGCCGCAATGCCGCCTTCACGGAATAAATTTGCCCCAAAGATGATAACAAACGGAAAAATAAGCTCTTTTAACCCTTTCAAGAAATTGATCAAGGCCGAGATCGGATGAAGTTTATAGCGAACTTCAGACATCATCTTCCGCCACCCTTGCAAGCACGGAAATACGCGAGCGCAGCTCGTCCGCTTCGGCTGTAATGAGCGCAGGAATCGTATGGGTGGTCGCCGCTGTTGAAATTGAGATTTCAGATAAATCATATTTCCGCAGAATCGGGCCCTGTTCCGTATCTACATGTTGCACGCGCACCATCGGAACGAGCGTCCTCTTGACGATAAACAAGCCGTGCTGCAATTCAATTTCCTGCTCACGCACCTCGTAGCGCCATCGCTGCCAGCGAATTTTTGGAAACAAGTAAATAAAGAAAAAAGCATACAGCAAAAGAAAAGCGCCAGCTGAGATATAAACCCATACCGGCCAGTCCAGGAAATAAGCCAGTATGCTGATGCCGATCAGCAATGCGGCCAGAACCGCCGTTGCCATGGCGCCGTAAAGTCGCCAAACGGTCAGGCCTTTACGGGAAATCTGGTTTTTTGGTTGGTGATTCATGTTTCCCACTCCATTCGCAAATTGTTCTTGCTGTTCCATACGGTTCAATAAGTTCTTCGTTTCATTGTACCTTATTCAAGAACGACAAAAAAGACGGAGGAACGGCATGTACTGCCGATCTTCCGTCTTTGTGGAATTAATTTTTACGATTCGTGACGGCGAGTGCGTCCTGGACGCCCTCCGCCTGAAGGACGGCTGCTGCTGGAAGAGTCGCGACGGCCTTTATAGCCTCCGCTGCCGCCAGACGAACGTCCGCCGCCTGTGCTGCTCTTGCCTTTATAACCGCCGGACGAACGTCCGCCGCTGCCGCCTTTGCCTTTATAGCCTCCGCCTCCGCGAGATGGCAATGGGCGCTCTTCGGAAATTTGAACCGGAACATCTTCCGGCTCTTTCGTCATTGTCTTAAGAGCTGCTGCAATCAAATCGACCGCATCGTGCTTCTCAAGCATTTGCGCCGCGAAATCACGGTAGTCGCCTAAGTTGTTTTTCTCAGTCATTTCGAACAATTGCTCCATTGCGACGCGTTTTTGGCCAAGAACAGCCTCATTTGCAGTCGGTGGGATCAATGCTTCCATTTTCTTCTTCGTAGTGCGCTCAACGATGCTCAAGTAGCCCATTTCACGTGGTGTTACAAACGTGACTGCGACTCCTTTTTTACCTGCACGGCCAGTACGGCCGATACGGTG
>JASKZU010000248.1 GCA_030147455.1 Planococcus sp. (in: firmicutes)
GGCGGCAAGGATCTTTCAGTAGCTTATGAAGGCAACAAAATTATCGGAGACGGCCGTTCGTATGTGGACATGCTGCTTATTGTGGATAATGCAGATTGGCCGACGATTGACGAACCGGAAAAAATGCTCGCGGTGATGGAATATAGTAAAGATCCCAGTGGGAAAATGGGCGGCTTTGATGCATACGGAAGCCAATTGGTTCAAATAGGGGAATAAAACGCGGCTGGTCCAAAACATGGGCCAGCCTTTTTTCTGGATTGGTTGTCTAGTTGGATTTCCAGTAAAATGAACAACAAAAGGAGCGTGGGCGACATGGACATGAAAATATTCATTGTGGAAGACGATGCAGCGATTTTCCACTCGTTAAAAGAAAATCTGGAGAAATGGGACATGCATGTAGTAGGCCCGGAAAGTTTCCAGGACGTCTCCAGCAGTTTCATCGACGAAAAGCCGCAATTGGTCATTATGGACATTCAATTGCCGGTATACGACGGGTTTCATTGGTGCCGTGAAATTCGTGCGGTATCGAAAGTGCCGATTATTTTCCTGTCATCGCGCGATCATCCAATGGATATGGTCATGGCCATGCAAATGGGAGCGGACGATTATGTTCAAAAACCGTTTCACGCCGATGTGCTGCTGGCCAAAATTCAAGCGACATTGAGGCGGGTTTATTCCTACGGCGAGGAAACGCCGGATATCCTTGAATGGAACGGGGCGATGATCGACTTAAAGCGCGGCCTTATCCGCTTTGACGGAAAAGAAGTAGAATTGACAAAAAATGAGTTTTTCATCCTTACAGTATTGGTGGATGCAAAAGACGAAATCGTCTCACGTGATGAACTGATCCGTAAACTATGGGATGACAAGCGCTTCGTCAACGACAATACGCTGACAGTCAACGTTACGCGGCTTCGCCAAAAACTGGCGGACATAGGGCTTGGTGAAACGATTCTCACGAAAAAAGGGCTCGGGTATGTAGCTGTTACGCGTTAAAGGAGGGATTAGATGTTTTTCCAATATATACAGGACATAAAAAGCTGGATCGCCTTTTTCGGTTTGTCGCTCGGCGCAGTAAACCTGTTGATATGGCTCGATCCTGGCATCGGCTTTAAGCTTTCATCACTCGTTTACCTCAACGTATTGCTGGCGATTGCCTTTGCTGTTTTTCTGGCGTGGCGCTACCGGCAGGAAATGGCCTATACACGAAAGCTGGCGGTGCTCGCCGAAGAACCGGCCATTGACTGGTTTGAGGCGCTGCCGGATGCGGTTCTAAAGCGGGATGAGCAAATCAATAAAGTACTGCAGCATGCAGGAACATCTTTTTCGCGGGAAGTCACGGACATCCGCAAGCAAAATTTGGTGCAGGGCGATTACATTACGTCTTGGGTCCACGAAGCCAAAGCGCCGCTTACGGCCATGAAGCTATTGATTGATTCGAACCGCACAAGCCCCGGAATAGACAGAATCCAGTCGGAATGGCTGCGCCTTTATTTATTGATCGATCAGCAATTGTACATATCCCGTCTGCCGGCGCTGGAATCTGATTACTTGCCGGAAGAAACCAGGCTCTCTGACTTGGTGTCCGGGGAAGTGCGGGAGCTTATGTCATGGTGCCGCGAAAAAAACATCGCTATTGAAATGGAAGAACTGGATAAAACGGTCGTTGCCGATCCGAAATGGAGCCGTTTTGTCATAAGGCAAATCCTGCTCAATGCAGTCAAATACAGCCCGCAAGGCGGAACCGTCTGGATATCAGCCCATGTCGAGCGGACTGGCCACATGATGTTGTCAATCCGCGACGAAGGACCGGGAATTCCGCTCCACGATATGCCGCGCATATTTGATAAAGGGTTTACGGGCGGCACAGGAAGGCTCCATAACGCTGCGACGGGGCTCGGCCTTTATCTGGCAAAAAACGTTTCAGACAAAATCGGCTTGACGCTTTTTGCCGAGTCGATGAAAGGACAAGGAACAACGATGACGGTTGGTTTTTCGTTAGAAAATGATTTCGACCGAATCCGTAAGTGACAACATTGTCATGCAAGCTCTCTGGTTTGTCATGTAAATCAAACGACCCGCCGGAGAACGCGCGGTACGATACAGATAGAACAAAACAGGGAGGCAAACAAGCATGGCCACATTAAAAACTGAATCAGCAACAAAACAAAAACAAAAGAGCGATACAATCCTTCAAGCCCAAAACGTCCGAAAGTCGTTCGGAACGCGAGGCAATGTCCAACAAGTATTAAAAGGCATCGACCTGCGTGTGATCGAAGGGGAATTTGTCGGCATCATGGGCGCATCGGGAGCCGGCAAGACGACGCTTCTCAATGTTCTAGCGACCATTGACCGCGCAACAGAAGGCAAAATCCTAATTAACGGAGCAGACATTTCCACAATGAAAGATGCGGAGATTTCAGCTTTTCGGCGCAATGAGCTCGGGTTTATCTTTCAGGACTATAATTTGCTCGACACACTGACCGTAAAAGAGAACATCCTGTTGCCGATCTCGCTCGGAAAAATGAAAAAGGCTGAAGCGGAAGCAGAGTTTCAATCGATCGCGGATATTTTAGGTATCACGGAACTGGCCAATAAATACCCGCATGAAATTTCCGGTGGCCAAAAGCAGCGGACTTCGGCGGCACGTGCATTGATCAACCAGCCATCGATGGTATTTGCCGATGAACCGACAGGCGCCCTGGATTCCAAGGCAGCTGCATCGCTTCTCGGCACGATTGCCGATGTGAATGAAAAACGCGGTGTCACCATCATGATGGTCACGCACGATCCGCTCGCTTCGAGCTATTGCAGCCGCGTGGTGTTTTTAAAAGATGGAAACGTGTATTCAGAACTGTACAAAGGCGACAAAACGAGACAGGCCTTTTTTCAGGAAATTCTGAATGTCCAGGCTGTGCTCGGGGGTGACAGTGTTGACGCTCTTTGATCTTGTTCGCCGCAGCATGGCGAAAAACATCAAACATTACTACCTGTACTTTTTTGCATTGATTTTAAGCGTCATGCTTTATTTTGTTTTTGCGACCTTGCAGCACGATCCGGCAGTGGTGGAAGAAAGCGGCCAGACAATGAGCTCTGCTTTTGGGGCAGCTGGAATTTTGCTGCTGTTTATCGCCGGTACGTTTGTCGTGTACGCCAATGCCATCTTTTTGAAAAGAAGAAGCCGTGAAATCGGGCTGTACCAATTGATTGGTTTGACGAAACGACTGGTGGTGCGCCTGCTGATTGTGGAAAACATCTTGCTTGGCATCGGTGCATTGGTGATCGGCATTGCTACTGGGTTGCTGGTATCCCGCGTATTTTTACTGCTGTTGATGAAGCTTGTCGGATATGAGGCGTTTATCGATGTATCATTCTCAGTGGTAGCCGTACTTCAAACAACCGCTGTTTTTATCGGCATTTTTGTTTTGACCTCGCTTCAAATGGTGTATGTCGTGTATCGCAACACGCTGTTGTCGCTGTTCAATTCCGATAAAAAAGGCGAACATCCAAAAAAACCGAGCACGTGGCTCGCCGCTGTTCTATCAGTCCTAAGCGTTTTACTGATCGGGTTCGGCTACTGGCTGTCGGGGCGCATGCTGAACGAATTGGTTTTTTTCAATATGCTGCTCGTATTGGCAACGGTCATCTTGGGGACGTACCTTGTGTTCCGCTTTGCCATCAGCTGGCTGTTTTATCAAATTAGAAAACGCCGCGAAGGGCATTTGGGATTGAAAAGCAGCTTGTCGCTCGCGCCGCTTATGCACCGCTTAAAAGGCAATGCGAATTCGCTGACAATCATTACGGTCTTATCGGCGATGACTTTGACGATGCTTGCCGGAGCATATTCACTGTATTATTCAACAGAACGGGACCTGCAGGCGAGAATGCCGTTTGATTTTATGTTTGAAAACGAAGAAGC